>CAIZGN010000695.1 GCA_903932505.1 Candidatus Hydrogenedentota bacterium | reverse complement strand
CACCGTAGCACTGGGCCCTGACGCTGCCGTCAGGTTTCCGGTGGTATCTGAACCCGTCCCCGCAGCAACCGAAATACCCAAGGTGCCGTTACCGATCACGCTTGAAAGTCGAACCGTCCGCTCCGTCTCCCCTGTGACCGTCACATCTTCCAAAGTCGCCGTAGCCGACCCCGTGGCATTTACCAGCACGTCGGCCTTCGTCAGCGAAATCGAATCCGCCCCATCATAGGTTATCTTGTATTCAATGGGGCCTGTACTCGTGACCGGCACAGAAGGAGCGCCAATCGCCAACGTCGGCGGGGTGTTATCCACCAGAACCGTGTCGCTCGGCCCGGCCGCAGCCGCCTTGTTCCCTGCTGTATCGGCCCCTGTTTCCGCCCCGATCGAAACACCCAGCGTGCCGTCACCGGCTACATTCGACAAGCGCACCGTCCGCTCCACATCCCCCGTCCCCGTCACCTGCTCCAGTATCGCACTCGCCGACCCCGTGGCATTTAATACCACATCCGCCTTGGTCAATGTAATCGCATCCGCCCCTTCATAAGTCACCGTAAAATCTATCGGCCCCGTATTGGTGGCCACCACCGAAGGCGCGCCAATGGTTACTGTTGGCGCCGTATTGTCCACCACAACCACCACCCCACTCGGGCCTGCCGCCGGAACCGCGTTGCCCGCCACATCCAATCCCGTGCCCGCCACAATCGAAATACCCAGCGTACCATCCCCCTTCACATTCGCAAGCCGAATCGTCCGCTCCGCATCCCCCGTCTCCGTCACACTCTCCACTTCCGCAGTGGCCGTACCCGTCGTGTTAAGCACGACATCCCCGCTGGATAAGGAAATCGAATCGGTCCCCGCGTAAGTCACCTTATAGTCCACCGGTCCCTTGCTGGTGATGGTCACCGATGGATCGCCAATAGTCAAGGTGGGTGCGATATTGTCCACACGGACCGTTTGACTGGGCCCCACCGCGATGGACGGACGCCCCAATAGATCCTTCGCCGTCGCCTCGGCAATGCTGATACCCAAGGTACCATCACCGCTGATACCGGATAACGTAACCGTGCGAGCGTCTTCCCCCGTGCCAGATACCGCCACCGCCGCAGTGGCCGTGCCCGTTTTTTGCAGGGACACTGACTCAGCCGTGAGCAACACCTTTTGTGCCTGCAAATAAACCACGGCAAACGTCACCGGCCCCGACCGCGTGTCCGACACCGACGGAGGCCCAATGACCAGTGTGGGGGGGCCATCGCACCCGGCGAGGGCGCAGCCCAAACCAGACAGCAACAGCGTCCAGCTTAGTTGTGCAACCCTGCCCATACGTCCACCTCACAATCATCCCCTTGCGGGGAATGTTTGGCCCTGCTTTTCAAGTCCTCAGCAAAGAAACTCATCCACCACCTAAGAAAACAAAGGCTCCGAGGTTCAAGAACCTCAAAACCGCGCCACCTACCTGAGTTGAGTATACCAGCACCAACGACATTCGTCAAGGTTTTCATAGAGAAATCATTCAACCGCAGCGCAACAAGCGGGCCGCATTCCGCCAGGCTATTTTCCGCCCTTCCCCGCACGACGCTTCCAACCCAGCAGACCCATACCCAAGAGACCCAAACCCGCAGCCGCTGGAACCGGGACAACTGCGCTTGGTCCTGGAGCATAAAACCATTCGCTCGCGCTTCCGCCGCAACTATCGCTGCCGTTCGGAATGCTCTGAACGTGAATCCCGACCCGAAGGTCCCCCGAAACCAACCGGGCAAGCAGATCTTCAGGATAGGTCAAGCTCGGAAAATCGGGCAGATCCGCACTGTTCAACCCCACCACAAAATCCGCACTTTCGCCGTGCTCAATCCCGTACTTGGGCTTATTAACATCAGCAGACCCGTACACCTCACTAGTGACGTAGGTAAACTTGCCCGTCCGCTTGTTACGGTATCGAGTCACAAGCTCATCATACTGCGTGACGAAAGGGTCGTCCATAGCCGGCGCCCCACCTTCAAAACTCTGAGGGTGCGCACTCGGATCCCAGTGATCATCCACCGAGAACCCGCTCGCAAAATTCAGGACATCCGGTGTGGACTCATCCCAGTAAACATCGGTCACTATACCCGTTGAACTGTCTGCCCCGTTATTCAAGAAGCGAAACATCACCTGGTTGCCAACGTCCAAGTCAAAAAAAGCCTGAATCTCATACTCCGCTCCAGTCAGGGATGTGGTGTTCGACAGATTGGTAAATACCGCCGACCAAATTTGGTCATCCGCGCCGTATGTGAAATCCGCTGCGGCCGGCAAGGCCAACAACAGCGCCACCATCACACATCCGACCCAACTCATCCTTCGTGCAGTCATACTCATGTCATTTGCTCCCTTTTTTCTTTTTTTTGTGCCGCGCAGTTACACCCCACGCGGCCCTCTGCGGAAATACCGACTAAATGCGAATTCCCTTAGGTTCTCTATACCCAATCATCAATAATAGGTATCCGCCCCACTGCGGGGCGGATACCGGCGAATGCTAAACCAAACCTATGCGACGACCTTCCGGCGACGCATGAAACCAAGCAAGCTCATACCCAAAACGCCCAATCCGGCCGCTGCGGGTACGGGAACAACCGGCGTCATAGGATTAGGGGCCCAGTAACTCGCACTAATTCCGTTAGTCCCTATTGCCCTTACATGGACACCGAAACGCAAGTTGACAGGGTCAGCCATTGCAGCCATCAGGTCCTCATAGTCGCTTGAGCTGCCAAGCGCAAATGCAAAGGTGGCGTTTTCACCACCCTGCACGCCGCGCTGGTTACCCGAATCAGCGCCCGCCTCGGCTGAGAACGTAATCGCGTTCCCCCCACTGAGATGCCCCGGGCTTATATCCTCAAGGTTCTTGCCGTTGGTAGTTAGTTCGGTACTCGTAGTCCAATGCGTATCCGCTGTACCAAAGGCGTCATTAAACGTGTTTAGATTCAAGAGGTTCCCGGTGTTTCCCAAATCAAAATAAATCTCCGAAATATCGGTCTTGGTCCCGACACCCGCACCCGGGTCAAGGCTGAAGGTGAAGAACGCCGCAGCAAAGGATTGGCCATTCCGCGTCAAGGTTCCCTCATTGACATCTACTGATAAAAGCGGAGCCACTCCTTGGGCAGCTGGCAGGTCTTCTTTTCCTGTCCCCGCAACCAATGTAAAACTTCCTGTCCCCAGCAAATCACCCATATCATAGGTCGTATCCGCTGCAGCCGGCAAAGCCAGCAGCAGCGCCACCACCGCGCACCCAGCCCACATTGCCTTTGTGATTGTCCTTTTCATTTCCTGTTTCTCCTTGAAGCTCACTGTTTTCATCCGGCTCATACCCCAGCCAGAACTTTGGGAGGCACTCACGACGCGAGAGCCCTCAAACTGATTTCCCGCCGCGGGTATCCGCTTCATGGGGTGGACGGATACCCACGACAGGGCAAAGAACATTTACGCTACAAGTTTACGACGACGCATAAAGCCCAACAGGCTCATGCCCAGCGTTCCCAACCCAGCTGCAGCCGGAACCGGAACCACGGCGGCAAAGCTATTGATAACCACGTTGTCCGTCAAGAAATTCATGCGGATGGCACCAATATTCGCCCAGTCAATGCCACCACCCAAGGAACCGAAGCTCAAGTAGTTGTCGGTTGTATTGGCGGCCAGAAGGACATTGGCTGTGCCGCTATTTCCAGCCGTGTCCCACACTTGGATACTGATTTGCGTGTCGACCTTCTGATTGCGCGTCTGCACATAGAAGGTGCCTCCAGATCCCCAACTCGCGATGGTATCGGCATAACTCGGGGCAAGAGAATTATCCACCCCATCGCCCAGGCTCGAACCATCCCATGTGATATGTGCAACACTCGGGTCAATCAGAGCTGTTGTATCAGGACTATATTCCTCAAATGCAACAGAGGAATTCACCTTGAGCGCTACCGAGTAAGCGTCTACATCATTGAGGCTGACAAACAATTCGCGTTCGCCGCCGAGTATGCTCGCACCTGCCGCTGTAGCACTAAAGCCGCCATCGCTGACCGTCTCGTCCACCGCATCTTGGGCTGGTCCATTAAACGAGTCAATAACTACAACCGAGTCCGCCTGCGCTATGGTCGCCATCAGGCCTACAAAGGCCACCACGAGTAACAGTTTTCCTGTACTTCTCATTTTCTTACCCTTCCTGTCTCAAATTTCTCACTATTTCGTCCGGGTCGTGCCTCACCATCCCATGAATGACTGGCCTCTGCGTCCGCACCACATATGCGCCCACCTCCCGGACAGCTAGCGTATAAGCAAGGTTCGTGCCACTCTTGACGACCGTTGCCACATAAGGACTTAGGGTTTTTCACTAATATTATTTTCGTGACATCTGGATAAAGTTTTGCAAATATGACATGATTTTGTCTTGGTAAATATAAAATATTATTCAGGCGGAAGCACTTTTTAGGGAAGACACCGCTAACTCTGCCCAACCCGATAGCATCCATATTGTCAAACATTAACACCAAGGACAAATGGGTGCTCAAGAGAGCACGCAATCGCTACAGATTATTCAGGCCTGAATAGCTCTGACCTTCCGCTGAATAAAATACCCCCATGAAACCACCGAATTCATGTCATTATTTTTTTTTGCAAGAACGCACCCCAAGAGAATTCAGTGAATTTCCGTACAGGGGCTGTGCCGATGAAGGACTTGGTGTTGAATTACCCCGTCAAACTCGCCCTTTGGAGCGACGCCAATTGAAGACACGCGCGTCCCAGCCTCGCGCGCCGAAGCGGCACGATACCCCACTTAGGATTTGACAATATAGGAGCCACGCTTGGGCGCGTGGCTACCCCGCGCAGCAGAATTTACTCAGGTGCAGTCTCGCCCGCAAGAGCCAGGGCGTGCATTTCCTCGGCCAGTTGCTGCCCTTGCAGCAGTTGTTCGGGCAGCATAAGGCTCGCCAGATGGTCGCGCGCGGGCCGTGCCTGCTCCAAACGCACCGCAGCGACGCTATACCAAGCGTAAGCCCGGACATAGTTCTGCACCACCCCCCAGCCCTGCTCCAAGCACCGGCCCAGTGAATACTGGGCCTGCGCCTGACCCTTATCGGCCGCCTTCCGGAACCAACCCAATGCGCAACATTCGTCCCGCGACACGCCAATTCCATCAAGAAACATTCGGCCCAAATGGTACTGCGCATCAACGTGCCCCTGTTCGGCCGCCCGCTGAAAACAGTCCAACGCCATGACGGGGTCGGATAGCATACCGCTTCCGTCGACATAGAGAAGCCCCATCTGATACAGGGCCCCCGGGTTGTCTTGATCCGCCGCCTTGCTGAACCACCCCAAGGCTTCATCTGGATCCGGACCTCCCTCAATGCCATTAAGACTCATCAACCCCAATTCGTACTGGGCTCCCGCCTCCCCCTGTTCCGCCGCCTTTAGAAGGCACTCAAAAGCCAGAGTGGCATTCTTCGAAATTCCTCGCCCCTCCGCATACATTCGACCCAGATGCAGCTGTGCACCGGCATGTCCCTGTGCGGCAGCCTTTGCAAACCATTTGACTGCCTCCGCATCATCGCGTGCCACACCCAACCCTGTGGCATAACGGGTTCCAAGACGAAACTGCGCCTTCTGGGCACCCTCCACCTCCGCCTCGCGATGCCAACGCTCCACAAGCGCTTCTTTTTTCTCGTTATTCATGATATTTCCCGTGGCTCATTAGTTTTTGCGCAGAAGTCCGTCGATGAT
>CAIZGN010000694.1 GCA_903932505.1 Candidatus Hydrogenedentota bacterium | reverse complement strand
CGAACAGAAAATGGAACTTTTTCCCGATGTGGGATATGAAATAGGTATGCGGTGGGGTCTTATGGGCCTCCTGAGGATATTCTATGGCGGAAGTAACACAACGAAATATCGTCTCTTTGCAGTCACGCGAGCGATTTCGGGTGGTGGGCGCGCAGCCTGAACCCGTGGCCCAGCAGTGCAGCGAAGACCTTATGCTCGCCCATGGCGAGGGCTGTGAGGCCGCTTTTGAAGAGCTTGTGCGCCGTCATCAAAAGAGCATTCTGAACTACATGTTTCGCATGGTTCGGAATCGTCAGATTGCCGAGGAATTGACGCAGGAAGTCTTTATCGCCTTGGTGCGCAATGCGGGGCGGTATCAGCCCACCGCCAAATTTACCACGTATCTATACACGATCGCCTCTAATATTGTGTCCAAGGAATGGGCGCGTCAACGCCGTCGCCCGAAACTCTTCAGCTTGTCTGCTTGGTGGGGTGGTGGTCAGGACAATGACTCGTTTGACCCGCTGGAACACATCGCGGATGAACGGCAGAATGTTGAGCGCGGCTTTCAGCAGGAAGAGATAACCGAGGCAATCAATGAGGCTTTGCGGTGCTTGCCTGAGCATCAGCGTCAGGCCTTTGTGCTGCATCGTTTTCAGGAACTGGCCTATTTTGAGATTGCGGAGATTGTGCAGGCCCCCGTGGGCACCGTGAAGTCGCGCATTGCCCGTGCGGAGCAGGCCCTGCGTCCGTATCTTGAACAATTTCGAGAATACCTATGAAGTGGCGTTTGAAAGAAGGTCGGCATTTGTCCCGGCAGGCGCTGTTCGCTCATGCCGAGTCGCTGGTGGACGCTGGCAAGCCTGTTGATGCAGCCTATGCGGCGCACCTTTCCGGGTGTGGCGCGTGTGCCGCCGAAGTGCAGGCGATTCGACACACGCTCGAGGTCGCCCGGCTGGCACTGCCGCTGGAGCCTTCGCCGGATCTGACCGCCCAGATTCTCGTGCGCGCGCGAAGCGAAAAGATGCGCCCGCAAGTGCCCGCGCACCATCACCGGCCGGGCCGCTGGATTGCGGTCTGCGCGCTGGCGGCGGGTGTGATGCTGGTTATTGGCCTTGCCGTGTATTCCCGCGCGGTCTTCACCCCCTCAGCGGCCCCGATTTTACTTTCCAACACGGAAGCCTCCACCGTTTCGCAAGACGCGGAACACTGGACGAAGACCGTCACAGAAGTGCGGTCTCTCGTCGCGGCGACGCGCACCCCTGTTCAAGCCAATCCCCGCGAGATTGCCCAACGACGCGCGGTGCAGGCCATGGACAAGGACATCGCCGCCGCACTCTCGGCCTTGGAGCGCAATCCCGGATGTGCGCGAGCCAGCCGCATCGTGCAGTCCAACCTTGAGCGACAAGCCCAGGCCCTGCGTAATCTGTACGCATCCCGCAACCTCTAGAGGATCCCGGGGACTCTTTACGCTTCCTCCTTAACCGCCGGGCGTGTGCCTGATGGATGCGGCGGTAGAGAAGTGCGCGGATGATCCGATCGTTCTATCCAGTTATTCTCATCCTCTATTCAAAAAGTGCCACCAGATAAAGGTTTGCGGTTTATTCTTGCGCATGTTATCCTGCCTTTTAGTGGTTGGGTTGCATTGCTGGGTGTCAAATCTAGTTATTTGAATTCCTGGCTTGGCAAGCAACCTTTGGTGCGATTTTTGGATCCTGAAGAATGCGTAATTGGCGTTGTGCTGGGGCAGGGTTCGCTTTTCGTCTTGCTGCGCAGGGCATTGGAACGGAGGACGGCGTGATATTGAAGTCGGGGATCGTTGGCGTTACTGGTGCTCTTGCGCTTATTGTTGTTACGCTTCTGGCTGCCTATGGGGTCGCTCATCGGCCCGGGGAGTTATTGTCCTCAGTTCCTCCGGTAGTCGCGGTTCCTTTTGAGGAGGAAGCGGTTGTCCCCTTAGCCGAGCCTGCGACCCGGCGACCGCTGGCCTTGTTGCCGGATGGGGCGCAGGTTGCCTTGGCGTTTCCTTCTCTGGAGGACACCATGGTTAAAATGGGTGAAATTGACCGTGCCGTGGGCCTTCCATTCTTTGAGGAACAGCTGGCCGGGCTGACCCGGCAAATCGGGTCATTGTTGGGGGCGCAGGCGGGCGTGCCGCTTACGGAGATTGTGGTGAGTAAGGGTTTTGATTCGGCGGGACCGGTCGCCGTCTTCTTGAATACGGATAAAACCATCGGGGCGCTTGGGAAGGCTGCGGCGGCCAAGGTGCGTGCCAGTGTACACCCCAAGGAAGATCCAACAACTCCTGCGAGTGATATGCCTGATGCACAGACGGAGCCTTCTGCGCCCGAGTCCGATCCGGGCGATGCGGGTCTCCCTTCGTTTCGCCAGACTTTTCAGGCACCGGAATTCGCCGTGGTGCTTCCTCTCACGGATGCGGCCAAGGTTCGGCAATGGATTGAAGAGACGCTTGGCGGGTTGCTTGCGCTGTCGGGCGGGGGACAACCATCGGCTAGTGGTGGGCCTGCGGTACAGTCGCTGTTTGGATATGGTTTTTTTATCACAGAGAACCAGTTGGTTGTCGGACAGGCCGACCTTGTGAAAAAAGTGGCGGAGCAGGTTGGGCATCCCACTGCGATTCGGTATGGCACTCCGGCATGCCCACCCACCGCTGAAAATGAGGTGGTGGGCTTGGTGTATCCGGGGCGAATCCTGCCGATGTTGCGCAAGACGCTGGATTCGCTTACCCAAGCGGATCCGGTGATGGCGAGCGCGACGCAGAAACAGGGCGCCCTGTTGGATCGCCTTCTGGCGGGTTCCCAAGATGACCCGGTCGTGGCTTCACTGGCCTGGAGAGAAGGCCGCCTAAGCCTGCGCACGCGCCTCGACACCGTGGCCTGGCCCGCCTTCACTGCGCTGGCGGGGCTGCCTGTGGGGCAGCAGCTGCCGACGCTATTGCCCGACAACACGTCCAGCATGCTGTCCCTGTCCTTGACCAATGAAATGAAGATGGCATTTCGTGAGCAGATGCTGGCCCTAGCAGAGGGGATTCCCACATCGGACATGGCGCTCGCGGCGGAATCGGCTCCGAGGGTCCTCGAGCTGGCGGGTAGTGAGGCGATTTTATCCATCAACGCCCCCGAGGGCGATATCCCCGCCGTGTTGATGATGGTAGCGCTTGCGAATCCGGTGGTCGCACAACCGCTGTTGAATATTTTACTGACCACCACCCCAGGTGAGACCTATAATGGTGTCTCGATCGGTGTGGTGTCTTCCGACAATCTGATTCCCCTTTACATGGCGTATGTCGGGCCCAATGTGGTCTTCTCCACCTCCGTGGATCAGATTAAAGAGGTGATTGACCGGCAGCGCGGCGGGGATACCAGCGCCTTCGTGGCGGCGATTACGTCGTCGGGCTTTCCTCCCTCCAAACGATATGCTGAATTATTCTTTCAGCCTTCCACGATCGATGCTTTTTCGGGTGTGGCTGGTTTTCTGGGGATGGACGCCTCTGCAGCGGAAGGGGTTTCTGCCTTGGTTCAGGATTTTCGCGCGGAAGCGGGGATGCGCGACGCGTGGGCGGAAGTGCGGATGACCCTACGGTTTCGTGGTTCGAAGCCCTAATCGCTTCACTCTTCCAACCAAAAGAGATCGGCGCTCCCACGGAAACCGTGGAAGCGCCGATAGATAGTAATACTGTAAGTCGCCGGTCTAGCGTTTCGAGAACTGGAACCGCTTGCGGGCACCGGGTTGGCCGTACTTCTTGCGTTCGACCTCGCGGGCATCGCGGGTGAGCAATCCAGCACCGCGCAATACAACGCGCAGGTTCTCATTGTCCTGCACAAGCGCGCGGGCGATTCCCATGCGCAGGGCACCGGCCTGTCCGGCCAGTCCGCCACCATTGCAGCGGGCGCGCACGTCAAAACGTTCGTTGGTCTCAGTGACGTCAAAGGGCTGTGTGGCCATCTGCACGAGGGTTTCCCGCGCAAGATAGTCCGCCACGGGTCGTCCATTGACGATGAACTGACCGGAACCGGGTTTAATGCGCACACGGGCACTGGCACGTTTGCGACGGCCGATGGTCACGATTTCGTTGGTCTTCTTGTCAATCACGGATCAAGTCTCCCAAGGTGAACTACTTCTTCATTGCGAACGGTTGGGGTTGTTGAGCTTCATGCGGATGCTCGCTGCCCGCGTAAACGCGGAACTGCGCACCGAGCTTGCGTCCCAGCCGGTTGTGCGGCAACATCCCGCGGATGGCTTTTTCCATCGCACGCTCGGGGTGTTTTTCCGTCAACTGGCGATAGGTCGCCTCGTACAAGTGCCCCTGGTAACCCGAGTGGCTATAGTAGACTTTTTTGTCTTCCTTGCCGCCCGTTACAATGGCCTTGGCCGCGTTGATTACAATCACATGATCGCCGCAGTCGAGGAACGGGGTGTATTGGGGTTTGTGCTTGCCGCGAAGCAGACGAGCTGCTTCCACTGCCACACGACCCAAGACCTGTCCATCGGCATCGATCACATGCCATTTTTTGATAATTTCCCCTTCTTTGGGGACATACGTCTTCACACTTTCTTCCTCCGGATAGCATCTTCGCGTCAGGATATCTCTAGATGTAAACGTAACGGGAACGGAATCTTAGCAAATATTCTGGCATGAAGTCAACTTTACAAAACGTTTCTTTTCAAACGCGCCCAGGCCTCGTCGTCGGCGCATATATCCGGGATGCCGATGTCCGCCACAACGACTTGTCCCAGAAAGGCTTGCGCCGATTCCGACAGGAAACCCCGCTTCGCAAATTGAAGCGTGACGGTGAGGTTCGCCTTCACACAGCACCCGCAAATCGTCCCGGTATCCGCGCTCAGTCCGGACGGTAAATCAACCGCAATCGTCCGAACCAGCGGCCATGCTTCGATGGCCGCGCGGGGGGGGCCGGTCAGTTCACCGCGTGTGCCGGTGCCCAACAGGGCATCGACAAGAACCGCACAATCGCGCAGGGCCGAGACTGTCTCCCGGGCCGTCGCTTCATCGGCAGCGACGGTGATGGTTCCTCCCAGACGCTGGTAGGCGCAAAGGAATACCGCTGCGTCGCCGGAGATGGCTGACGGATCGGCCACCAAGACCAAACGCGTCTCAAACCCCGCCAGCAGGGCCAGTCGCGCCACGACGTAACCGTCGCCACCGTTGTTGCCTTTGCCGCACACGATGCCCACCGGGCCGCGATCGATGTGTTCAAAAACGGCGCGGCCCGCATTGTTCATCAGCACTGCGCCGGGGATGCCCAGCTCCTCGATGCAGCGCCGATCCGCCTCGCGCATTTGCGCGACGGTTAACAGTCTTTTGGTTGGCATCATTGGTTCATATCCACGCGGTAAGCTGCCATCGGGGGTTCTGCTAAAACCGCACGCGTACCCGATACGAAACTTTGCCTTCGCCATCCACGGGCACTTTGACTGTGAACACAGCGGTGAAGGCATCCTTTTTCACAAATTCCTGTGACTTCTTGAGGATCTCCCAATCGGCGGGCATGGGCTCGACGATATCAACCGCCACCTCCGTCTTCTTGTGATTGCGCACGGAGATTTCAAATTCGGCCTCAAAGACATTATTACCGATAACCTGGAAATCGGTTTGTTTGCGCTCGGCCTTAACGTCAAAGGCCTTGCCCAATTGCAGGCGCACTTCTTCATCCTTGGGGGTGTGCTCGATGTGGTCTTCGCCGGAGAACTGGAGCATACCGTCCTGGTCCTCCTGATAGACCCGGAGAACACCACCGGGCAAGGGCATACCCAACTGCGCCTTTTCCTCGTTCTTGAATTTAAGGAAGACGCCCACGCTGTCGGGGGGCACTGGGCCCATCTGCTGACTGTAGAAATTGACCTGGCCCCGGTATTCGTAGATCTTCGCCACGGGGATATTGGCCGCAGTCAGCAGTCGCACTTGTTTAGATTGATTCTGCTTGATGGTGGTGCGGCGCGGGAGGGTGTAGATATGGTATTCGGCGAAGCTTTCCTCACGCATGGGTGGTGCCGGTGCGGGCTGGGCCATTGCAAGACCTCGTTTTGCTCTTTCCGGCCGAGGCATCGCGTCTTGGACGATATTAACGGCACCCGCCACCAGCTTGAGCTGCGCGTTGCCGTAGGTGACCCCGGATTGGTTGTTCAGAGTGACCCAGCCTTCGAGTCCCATCTGTTTCTCGTCTTTGGCCAGGGTGGCGACATAATCGGCGCGCCACTCGACGCCTTCCGTAAGGTACGTAGCTTCGATGTCGTGCTTAGCTCCGCCGTTTTGCAGCAACCAGATGAGCGAGGGTTTCGCGATGAGTTCCTCCGGGATTGATGGCAAGACGACGTTTCCGGGATGCCCGAGGTAGATGTTCTTCTCGATTTCATAGACCGGCCCATTGTTCATGCTGAGCAATTTCGCGGTCACCTCGTTGAAATTGAGCTCTGTGCTCTGACTGATGAGGCGCACTTCCTTGCCCACGTATTTTTCCATCAGCTTTTCGGGCGACATGAGGTCGTATTCATAGTTCTGCTCAAGAATGGCCAGTTGGTCCGGCGCATTGAGCGACTTAAGGCTGACAGTTTCGGGTTTGATCATCGCTGCCACGTCCTCGAATTTCAGCGATACTTCGCCGGGGGACAATTCGATGGATCGCCGGTCACGCACCAGCGCACGGTTGTTGTTATAAACGGTCACGGCGACATCGGTCTGATTGTCGATGGTAGTCGTTGTTTTCGCGGGGGCGGTCTGCGCCCCTGCCGCCAGCGTGACGCTCCAGAGAATGACTGCAATAGCTGCGTGTTTCATGGGGACTCTCCTTGTTCGGTTTGGATTGCCGGTGTTTGCAAACCTACATGCGCACCCGAACCCGGTAATTCACGGTGGCTGCCCCATCAACGGGAACCGGCACGGTGAACACCGCAGTAAATGCGTCTTTCTTTACAAATTCCTGGGATTTCTTGATGACCTCCCAGTCTGCGGGCATCGGCTCTACAATATCTACAGCAATGGGCAGACTTTTGTGGTTGCGCACCACAATTTCAAACTCGGCCTCGAATCGTTGTGGGCCCAGGATCTGAAAATCAGTTTGTTTGCGCTCAGCCTTGATGTCAAAGGCCTGACCGAGTTTCAGGCGCACTTCTTCGTCCTTGGGCGTATGCTCCACACGATCCTCGCCGGAGAATTGGAGCATGCCGTCCTGATCCTGCTGGTAAACGCGCAGCACCCCGCCAGGTAGCGGCATACCAAGGTGACTGGCCTCGTCGTTCTTGAACAAGAGGTATACGGACGGACTCTCGGGTTCGAACTTGGGCATTGGATTGCTGTAGAAATCGACCTGCCCGCGATATTCATAGATTTTCCTTGTGCTTACCTCGGACGCGGTCAACAAACGCACCTGCTTGGATTGGTTTTGCTTGACCGTGGTTCGGCGCGGCATGGTATAAAGGTGATATTCGGCGAAGGATTCCTCCTTGGCAAAATAGCCCAATGCATTCATCTCCACCGCTTTATCAGCCATGATGGCACCACCCGCAGCCCGGTTTTCCTCCACCACATTGACCGCACCCGCCACGAGTTTGAGCTGGGCGTTGCCATAGGTGACGCCGGACTGGTTATCGAGGGTAACCCAGCCCTCCAGTCCCATTTTCTTTTCGTCCTTGTCCAGCGTGGCCACATAGTCGGCCCGCCAGGAAATACCGTTGGTCAGATAGGTGGCCTCAATATCATGGTCGGTGGCCTCGTTGTTCAACAGCCAGATTAGCGATGGTTTGGCGATCAATTCCTCCGGGATCTCAGGCAGCACCACATTGCCGGGGTGTCCCAGATAAATCTCACCCCCGGCCTCGTACACGGGGCCATTGTTCACGCTGAGCAGTTTCGCGTTGACCTCGTTGAAATTCGATTTGGTATCGAGGCTGATGAGTTTCACGTCCTTGCCGACATATTTCTCCATCAATTTTTCCGGGGACATGAGGTCGTATTCGTAGTTCTGCTCGAGCACCTGAAGGTCTTTGGCGGCGGTCAGGGATTTGAGACTGACTGTCTCCGGCATGATTTGGGCGGCGACATCGGAAAAACGAAGGGCCACTTCGCCGGGAAGCAGCTTCACCGAGCGCCGATCGCGAACCAGAGCGCGGTTGTTGTTGTAGACCGTGACCGCGAGGTCGGTCTGGTCATCCACCGTGGTTTCGTTGGCGGCCGCATGCAGCGGATTCTTCAGCGGCTCGACCTTGGGTAGCGCATCCTTCAATTCCGCCGTGGAGCCTAGCTGCATTTGCGGCTGGGCAAAGGCGGAAGTGAATAGCAAGAGAGAGAGGAGAAGGATGGATACGGAGAGGATGTATTTGTTGCATGATTGAGGGGATGTTCTGGCTTCCGCCAAATCTTCAATATCGGTGCTTTTCATCTTTAGTTCCTCCTGGGCCGATACGTCATATAATGCCGTGGCCCGGTTTGTGGTTCCGTCTATCCTCAATAACACCTGAGGTTAGGAATTGTTCAAATCAGAGGGCGGTGACCGGGCACGGGTTCAGTTATTTCCGCTGCCTTCGGCGGAGCAAGAGTCCGACCAGCACCAAAGAAACGGCCATGGCCGTCAACCCGATGACCGCCAAATTGCGCTTTACCCGATACCATGGCTTCGACAGGGACTGATACGTCACGGTGTCCGTGAACTCCTGCGGGAACCATCGCAAGGTATTGGCCTGTTGGGCGATGAGCAAATTTGGATTTCGGCGCACCAATGCCTTGTAGAACTTGTCCGCCGCCCCGGGGTCACGCTTTGATAGCCATAACCCGCCCAAATAGAGCGCATGCGCGGAGAGTGTGTCGTTGTTTGGCAGTGCTGCGGCGCATTGCCACATGAGGTCCGCCGCGCGATAGCGGTAATGGAATCGCTTGTTAGGCTCCGTGGTATTGGCCCGTAACCGAGCCGCAAAATCCGGTGTGCCGATGTTTTCAGCAAGTTTGGAATTGGCACTCATCTCCCCGTCTTCTCCCGAAAGGTTAAAATCGCCCCAGTAGAGGAGCCAATCGGGTCCCAGCTCGGTCCCCATCAATTCCATGCCAAAATCGCGCAGGATTTGGGCGGCTTTGAAGAGATGTTCGGCTTTCTCGCGGCCTTCGGCTTTTTCGGCCTTCGCCATTAATTCGGCATATCTTACCGCGATTGCCCCCGGTGGCTCTGTAAGGGTTGGCTCGCGCCACTCAGGCATGACCTTGCTCATGTCGTCCGGATACCATCGGTGGGCCTGTTCCCATTGCCCCGCCCTTGCGAGTCGGCGGGCCAGTGTATAGGCCAAGGCCGTGTCTTCGAGGTTGGTCTGAACAAAACTTGCCAGTTCATCCACTGAAAGAATACGTTCCGCCACGAAAGCGGCATCGGACCAGTTACCCGCGAGCAGGAAATTCCGAAGCGCTCCGGCGTAGTCCCCCATTTTGATGCTCGCAAACCCGATGTCGTCCTGCTGGTGATAGCCGCCATTGGAATAGGACTCTCCCACTTGCTGCCAACCCAAGGCCGCAGGTGTTGGATTGGTCACTTGCGCCAACAGGGCCTGTCCTTCGGCAAATTTTCCGTCGCGAAGCAAGAGTTTTGCGCGAACCATCATGGCGTGTGGAGAAGCGGGATCACTAAGCGACAGCCATTGCGCGGCGGCGGTCATATCGCCTGCGGAATAGGTCAACCAAGCCAGTCGATCCGCCGATGGAAACACACCCTGGGGTTCCATCTGCTGCACGGCGGCCAACCACTTTTGCGCCTCCTTCCCGAGTTCGCCCCGGGATATCAGCCAGGCGGAGACCAACTGGCGACACAGTGCATCCCGGGACAAGGCTGGTTCCATCGGTTCCGCCGCCAAGGCCCGGGCGACTGCTGTATCCAGTGAAAGAGCGACCCATTCCCGATTCTTCGGTTTTTTGCCTTCCTCGACATATCGGTGGATGGCGGTGATGAACAAACCGGCGCGAAGTTCCGCGCGGGCCTGCCAACCAACGCTGTCCGCCGCGAGACCCAAGGGATCACGCCCGCCTTCCGCCGCCAGTGAAGAGCATCGCTCAAAGTGGGCCATGGCCTGCAAGGGTTCTTTTTCCAGCACGCATTTCCCCAGCATGAAGGCGGCCCACACGCCTCGGTAGACTCGCTGCTCAGCGGGCAATTCCAGTACTGCCGCGAAGTTTTTGGCGGCGTTTTCCTTATCAAAATTGTGATAAGCAACCGCACCACGCAGGTAAAGCGCGAACTCCGGGGATAGCTTGGCAAGCAGTGGCTCGTGGGGCGTGAGATCGAAGGGGGCGGGATGCTCGGGCTCTTTGCGTGGATAGTCCCAGCGCGCGGCATCGACCTTCTCAAGCCATGCAGACACATACGCGGACAGTGTGCTGCGCACGGCCCGGTATTCGTTGACGAGGGTTTCCGCATCCGGCTGTCCTTGCACCGCCTGGGCAAATTCAGCGAGATCCACCTCTTGGGTATGCTGCAACAACTCGGGCCGGGTGGGGAATTCGGCTTGTTCCTGCGTGCTGTCTTTGTCCCAACCGAGGATGACGCCACACTCGCTGGCGAAAGACGGTTGGGGCAGGGAGCTGACATAGCGCGACCCGGTCACAAAAAAAGTGTCCGGAAAATCCGGCCCACAGGCCCATGTTGCGAAGGAAAGACAGAGAGCGATAGCAATGGCTGCAAGAAAACGTTTCATAACGCAACCTTTCTGTTCCGCACAATCACAGATTATGGCGCACACCGACACCGCGAGGCATCGACAAACCTGCGACCAACTTTCGCTATTCATTTCAGGTCATTGGCAAGATACCATCCCACGAATTCCGCTACTCACAGCTTTTCTTGCTCAGTACCGCCGGGTCGTCTTCCTTCCCGCGCAGGGGCGTCAGGCGGAACTGATAACGATAGGCCTGATCCGCCGGGAGCTTGTATTCGGGGTGTACCGGCGCGCCCCAGCTGTCGTCACCACCCACGCCCATCTGCTTGTAGTCGAGGTTGAGCGTGTTGAATTCGCGGCGCGGCAGCTCGGCATCATGGCGGCATTCTTCGAGGTCATTCATGGTATAGGGCCACGCACTGGCACTCAGGAGAGGCGCACCCACGGCCAGCAAGCCAAAACCGTCCTGATCGCGCAGGGCGTACCAGCGGACATCAATCCGGTTGCCATTTTCCTGCGGCCGGACGTAGGGAGTGACCCCGGTTTCAACCGTGGAGGTATACACGCCGACATTGGCACCTGTCCAGCGATCCCAGTAGGTCTCCTGCGGGCCACGCCCGTACCAAGTCACCTGGCTGAGCGATTGGGGTACGGCGCATTGCATGCCGAAGCGCATCATCTCCGGGTGCCGGTCCTTGGGTGCTTCATAGGCGCATTCCACAAGGATGTCGCCATTCCCGCAAACGGAGTAGGTGTTGGTGTACCCGGCCTCAATGCCGGCCAGCACGGAATGCACTTCAATGCGGACGCAGCAATCGCCCTCTTTCTTCACCTTGATCTTCTTGATCTCGCGCTTCGGCCCCGCATCCTTCCAAAGGTGGAGACGTTTGTGCGAGCCGTTCCCGTAGTCATTCGAGGTGGGGGCACGCCAGAAATTCGGGGCGAGCGCGTGGGTCAACAACGATTTCCCGTTGACTTCATACTTTTCAATGTTGCCGCTCTTCTTGCCGACCGTCACGGAGAAATCTTTGCCTTGCACCACCACCGCTTCTCTGGAGTCATCCACTTTGATACCGGGCAATTCGGTCACGCAGATCGCGGGTAAGGATTCCACGGGCAGGGCCATCTGGTCATAGGCCACGACATGGCCTTTGGGTGCCCAAGAGGCGGCCTCGGCCAGCGCAAAGGAGATATTGAGGAAGCATTCCTTGCCGGGGCCGGGCTCAATGGCCCCGATGGGAATGGTCACGTCCTCTTCACCATTGGGGGGGGTGGACAGTTTCGGCAGGCGGCCCGATTGGAGTGTTTTCCCTCCACATTCGACGGTCCACGAACCTTCGAGGAAGTCGAGCGGCACAAAATTGAAGCGGCTCTTCACGCGAACCTTGCCGGCCTTCAAATCCACCGGCGTGACCTTGATATTCTGGTAGACCTTCTTCACTTCAAGGGTTTTCGCCGTGATGGCACGGTCAGGGAGGACAATACCGTTGTTGCAGAAATCCGCGTCATTGGGCTTGTCGCCGTAGTCGCCGCCATAGGCGTAGAACCAGTCTTTTTGGCCCGGTTTTGGGTTGTCGATCTTCTTGCGCATGCCCTGATCGACGAAGTCCCAAATGCAACCACCAATCAGGCAGTCGTACTTGTAGATGAGGTCCCAGTAATCCTGCAGGTTGCCGGTGCTATTGCCCATGGAGTGCGCATACTCGCATTGGATGAGGGGTTTCTGCGGATTGTTCGTGGCGTATTTCTCCATCTGCTCGATCTTGAAATACATCTCGCTGTGAATGTCCGTGACACTGTTGTCGCGCTCATAGTGAATGGGGCGCGATGTGTCCAGCTTGCGGATGAGCGCGGCAGAGGCGGCGAAATTGCAGCCGGGCCCGGCTTCGTTGCCCATCGACCAGATGATGACGCTGGGGTGGTTCTTGTCGCGCTCGACGAGGCGGTTGATGCGGTCGAGGTGCGCCGCCTCCCACTCGGGCCGATTCCCCAAGGTAATATCGGGGTCGTAACCCATGCCGTGCGTTTCGATGTTGGCCTCGTCGATGACGTAGATGCCGTAGCGGTCGCAGAGGTCATAGACCACCGGCTGATTGGGGTAGTGTGACGTGCGCAGTGTGTTGATGTTGTGCTGCTTCATGATGAGGATATCTTCAAGCTGGCGCTCGAAGGGCATGGCGCGACCAGAACCAGTCCAAAACTCGTGACGGTTCACGCCCTTGATTTTAACGGACACGCCGTTTACCCAGAGCTGGTTGTCCCGGATTTCGATTTTCCGGAAGCCAGTGTTGCAGCGGCCCGTATCGATCACCTTGCCCTCGCTGTTTATCAATTCAAGGGAGACCCGGTAGAGATTGGGTGTTTCGGCGGTCCATTTTGCCGGATTGGCAACCTTGGTCTGCATTTCGTAGACGGCTTCGCCCCCCTTGGGGACGGCACTCATTTCCAGCGACATCGGGGCAATCCCCGCAACAGGTGTATTATCGGGATTAAGCAGTGTAACCCGCACCGTGTGGGCACCGGCGTCCTTGGCGTCGAGGTTTGCCACCTTCGCCGTGACCTTCAGCACCGCGTCCCGGTACTGGGCATCGAGTTCCCCGCGTACCGAGAAATCCCGCAGGCGCACGGGGGGCGTGCTGTACAGATAGACGGGACGGAAGATGCCGCTCATGCGCCACATGTCCTGATCTTCCATGTAGCTCCCGTTGCAATAACGGTAGACCGCAACGGCGATGGTGTTCTCGCCCGGCTTGAGGCTTTTGGTGATATTGAACTCCGCAACGCCCATGTTATCTTCCGTATAGCCTATGGCCTGTCCGTTCACCCAGAGGTGAAAGGCGCTGTCCACCCCGCCGAAGGACACGAAGACCTGACGGCCGTCCCATTCTTTGGGCAAGGCAAAGGTGCGCCGGTACGAACCGACTTCGTTCATTTCCTGGGGAATGTGCGGCGGCTTGGCGGGGAAGGGGTACATCACGTTCGTGTAAATGGGAATGCCATAGCCGTGCAACTGCCAGTTGGACGGAACCGGTATGGTTTTCCATCCGCTGACATCAAAATCCGGCTTGAAGAAATCTGCCGGGCGCGCATCGGGGTTGGGTGCCCACTGAAACTTCCAGTCGCCATCCAGCGATTGGTAGAACTCCGAGGGATAGCGATTCCCGCGCAGTTCGCCATCGGGGTCACAGTAGGGCAGCAACGTGCAGTGATCCGGTTCTTTATTTCGGGAAATGACGCTGAGGTCCTCCCAATCCGGCACTTGCGCACAGGCTCGCCCGGCGCACAACATTAGCAGTCCGAATCCCGCGATTCCCATGATGATGAAGTAGGTGCTCATATGCCGCATGATTCCCTCCGCGCTGAGGCGCTGTTTCTGGACACGTTTCAGTCCCCGATTCTCCTATCATTTTCCATTATCCACCTGCCCGGCGCAAAAAATTCCGGCACGGCGCTCCGTGGGGCCTACTCCGCGCCTGGTAGGGAAACGGGCCATCCGCATTCGCCCAGCAACGGCACAAATATGCAGGGGATGGTTTCTTCCCGTTTTATTCCAGATTCGGTGCTGACCATCTTGATAAGTTGCTGGAGGTCACGCCCACCGGCTGGACACACCAAGCGCCCGTGCAGCGCCAGTTGCCCCACGAGCGGGAGGGGAACCTCGGGACCCGCAGCGGTGACGATGATGGCGTCGTAGGGTGCGGATTCGGGAAGTCCGAGTGTGCCGTCGCCACAGAACACCGTGACGTTGGCGTATCCCAGTTCCCGCAGGCGGTCCCGGGCGGCTTTGGCCAAGTCGGGGTGTCGTTCGATGCTGATGACTTCCGCCGAAAGCAGGGACAAGACCGCCGCCTGATAGCCGGAACCCGTGCCAACCTCCAGCACCCGGTCTCCGGGCTGGAGTTCGAGCAACTCCGTCATCATACCCACCATATAGGGCTG
>CAIZGN010000693.1 GCA_903932505.1 Candidatus Hydrogenedentota bacterium | reverse complement strand
CTCCGACCAGTAACTCGACGCCGTATTGTGGCACCATTGGATTTTTCTGGATTCGCTTGGGAAAACTCAATATTTGGGTGCCGACACGGATTATTTTTCCTTCACTGGCAATCTCGGGACGATAGCGGGACGTGATGTGAGCGGGGGAACCCGCTTTCACGTTTGGCAGGTTGGTTTCGTCCATCCAGAGCAAAACCCGCTGAGAATCGGCAGCATTGATGGTCATGATCGGCTGTCCGGCCAGAACAGATTCCCCCTTCTTTTTCAGGATTTCCCGTACTTGTCCATCGCAAGGGGAAACCAGGGAGAGTTCGCTGCGCTTTTCCTGTATCTCGGCGATGCGTGCTTCTTGGACCGAGATCGTCTTGCGTACCGGATCCAAAATCCGTTCAAGGTCGATGTCGGTGGGAGCCGCTGAAAGGGCGTCATGTCGTGCGGAAGCCTCTTTTCTCATTTTTTGGGCGGCGGCAATCGCCGCCTCATCTTCCTGAACCTTTTTTCGGAGTGCTTCACAGCCAAGCCGCGCATTGTCATAGGCCTGCTGTGAGGTGAATCCCTTGGCCCGCAGGGCCGCCTCACGCTGTAGCACTAATTCAAGGCGGCTCAGTTCCACTTTGTTCGACTCCTGCTGGGCAAGCATTTTCAGGTAGTCGAGCCGGATTTGTTCTTCATTCACCGCAAATCTTCGTTGTTCGTCCAGGCTTTTTCTTTTTTGCAGGTCTTTGGATTGTTGCAGCTGTTCCTGATCGGCAATGAGGCGCGCCCCGAGTTGGTCCAGTTCGGCCGTGGCGGTAGCCAGTTCGGCCTTGATGCTTCCATCGTCCAACAGGGCGAGGGCTTGGCCCTGTTTAACCCCATCCAGCAAGCCTACCAACAACTCAGAGATTGCGCCGTCTTCCAGTGGGGCGATGGTGGTTTCCGGCGATTCCACAATCCCCGTGTCTATCGTGTAGCGGGGTTGCCAACCCCATAGGCACAGCAGTCCCACCGCCACGCACAACCACGCGACCTTCGGCGTGTACTTGCGGTTCCACAGGCGCAGCCTGCGGGATAACGGTGTCCGTACCACGCGATTCTGGTCGGAGGCGGTCATATTTCCTCCTCTTCCTGAATGACCAGACTCGTGTCGGCAATGGTTGCGATGGTCTTGATATCCTCAAGCAAGGAGTGCGCGTTTTCCAAGTCACGCATGTGGACGCGATAGGTGACCTCGCTTCGGCCGCTCTCATGAATTCGCTGGGAAATCAGTTGGGTCGCATGGCAATGTCGATACAGAATGGCTTGAAAATCGGGCGAGTTCCAATCGCTGACTTCTGAAAAGAAACGAAAAAATCCGTCTCCCGTATTCTGACTCCCAAAGCCCACGCCATGCAGGTACAGAATCAGCAGCGAAAAAGAGACACCACCCGCCATGGCCAACAGCCAATTCTGGGTGCCACACGCGATGCCGGAGACCACCGCGTAAAATATGAAAGCGGTGTCGCGCGTGTCCTTGAGCACATTGCGGAAGCGGATCATGGACAGCGCCCCCAGCATGCCGAATGCGACCACCACATTGCTGCCGATCACCATCATGGCCTGCGCGACAATGACCGTGAGGACACTGATGGACTGCACAAAACTTCGCGAATACGAGATGCCGGTGTGGGTGCGCATATACACCCACGAACCCATCTGTCCCAAAAGAAAGGCGAGCGAAAGCCCGACGAGTACGCTCTTAATGGAAGCAGAATTTACGCCGGTTTGGTTGATGAGACTAAGCAGTGGTTCCATCAAGCGCTCCGCCCATAGTGCGCGTCTCGCTGCATCCCCCGACCTTGCAGCGCATCCACCGCGCGCACATACTTGCAAAAGGACTGATGCTGGAGGTCACACTGCTGCACAATCGCGCGGATCCAGACCGGGAATGTGTCCGTAAACTTTATTTCGAGAACCACCGGCGCGGGTATGACGGCACAAATCGGCACGGGACTCTGGCAACCCGATGAATGCGTGCTCGTGATTGGCGCACAAGTGATGCTCCGATCGAAGGTGATTCGAACCGGCTCATTATGCTTGCCCACATACGCCTCGCGTTGATAAGTGACGTCAACCATCGGCGAAGCCGAGATGCGACTGGCCAATTCCGTAAAATGCAACAGCGCCAAGTTCTCGTGTTCATTCAAATCGTGGTTGTATTTGAAAATGTCATAGTTTTGGGCGAGAAGACTATTGAAGTCATCAGGACTGACCTCAACCCGTTCCTTTTGGACAGTCCGATCCACCCGTCGCTTAATTTCAAGAAAACGGCGGCCATTTCCGTTGATTCCATAACCTCGAATCCTCAACTTGAACCGGTTTCGTCTTCCATCCACAGAATTCTGGTAAAGCGCCAAGGTGGGACTATCCAGATAAATCGATTGGATGGGATACTCGATGCGCCCCTTCGCATTCGGATCCGGCACCAGATAGGGCTTGAATAGCGCGGCGATCACCCCTGCTTTATGCTCGCTTATCACATATTTCAGCTCAAATCGCTGCCGCGTGGTGTCCCGTAGCGGGCTATTATGTATCATGGGCATGTCGATGACGTTCCATTTCGCATGTCAGCACTCAACCGATGACCTGCGGTCGGTTGAATCTACGAACCTACCTTCATGGCACACGCTTCCCCCAAGACGCCAAGCGCCCAATTACCCGTATGCCGATGGTCGGCCACCTGAGAAAAGAGTCGACCTCCTTATTTCCAAGGCGAACCAAGATAACACAGCGACGTGCAATTCTCAAACGTGTCCTGAAATAAACGTCAATAGACATAAACGTTGCGGCCCTACGGTG
>CAIZGN010000692.1 GCA_903932505.1 Candidatus Hydrogenedentota bacterium | reverse complement strand
CCCGCCCAAGGCTGTTCATGCTGGAACCATTTTCGTTGCAGATCATGCGCAGTTCAGCCCCGCCAGATGTTCCAGGGCGGCCTGCAGATGCAGACGGCCGACCCCTTGGCGTTGGACTGATTGCCCCATCCTGCGGGATGCCTGGCCGGGTGTCAATACAGGCGATGTTGTTCAGGTATTTACCTATAAATTGCATTGCGCTGTAAATCGGGGAAAGGGGTTGGGTTTGTCTCGTTAAACGGACGGTGGAATGGTTGCAACGTGTTGATGGATGTGGTGGTTTGCAGCTTCAAGGGATGAAGGGGGATGCCGCATCAGCACCCTACCCGGGAGCTGGGCTATTTCAGATGGTAAGTTTGTTTGAGGGACTGCTGCAGGAAGGCTGCGTCGAACGTAAAGATGCCCTCCGGCGGGGTTTTGAAACACCTGAACAGGAGTTCTGTGCTCGGTTTGTAAAAGGTGAATATCTGCCCCGGCGTGTAGGTGGTGTGTCCTGAATAGGTGGCCTGGTTCCCGTAGAAGTTCATCGTGCCGGTGGTGTCGGCATGCCCCTGGGTGGAAAAGCTGGAGGTGGTGGTGCCGCTCTGCTCATTGATCAGGGCAAGATGGGTGAACCCATGCTGTAGCGTCAGCTCTGCAGCCCGGAGCATGGCAAAATCCTGCGCCCGCTCTGGGGATGTATAGCCGTTCCCCCGGAAGGTGACGCGCCAGACATCCGGCGCGAATTGGGTTTCCGCATATCCTCCCGTGAACCCCTTCTGGCAGTAGGGTGTGGCGCAGCCGATGATTTGCAGGGCTGCGAGGGTGGTTATCAGGGCTTTGGTGGCTTTTTTCATTCGTTTCATTCTGCTGTGTGGACCTTCACATGACCCCTTCCACGGGCAGGGGATTCATCTCCTGCCCCAGGGGGCAATTCGTTGAGTTCGAGCCTTCATCCAGCCGGGCCTTCACTGACTCACAGGCACGATGCCATTTCCTCCTCTGTGAGTGGCAGGTGCTCCAGAAGGCAATCCGCCGGTTGTGTCTCCTCCTTGCTGCTCATAAGGATCCTGTGGATTGAGCGGAACGGAATGGATGCGGCGACGAGCTTTTCCTTCAGCCAAAAGTGGACAGGCCCCGGCTCCTGCCAGCTATCAGGGCAGCCATGCTCTGCGGGAGCTTTGCCCAGATTCTTGAGAATGGACTTACCCTCCAAAACGTAGCAGACCCGCACACCCCATCGGGTGGAGCTGGCAGTAGCAGTTGTGGCGACCGTGGCGGTGACTGTGTCGGGTGCCGCCGGTGCTTCAGGCACACAGGTTGCCTCTGCAGCCTCCCTGTCTGGTTCCTTCTCCCTACTCCCCTGCTCTACCGGGGCGGAAAGCCGTACGCTCACCGCCGCCCGGGCTTGTTCCCATTCACGGGCCTTCCTGCGGGCGCTTCGCTTCTGGGCCCCTGTGACAGCGATCCGGCACTTCTGGTATTCCAAAGGCATGAAGGTGAGGACGCCCCAGTTCTGTGTGCACTGGACCGCCACATACCACGCATCATCCCGCGTTGAGTAGAACAGGTGTTTGCTGAACTTTCCGGCCTTGTCGATGCTCACGACCAGGGTTGCGCCATCGGCCATCATCTGGCGAACGTGCTCCGCCTTCAGGCTGCTTCGCTGGGCGATGCGCTGTGTTGCATGAAATGTCAGGGCTGCGTGGTTCATGGTGGTTGAATTTGGATCGGCCCATCTGTGATATGGGCCGGAACTGGGTGATTGCCAGTGACTTCCGGACTGTTGGTTCTACCGTTCCCTCCCCCTCAGCAAGTGGAATAGGCAGAAGAACACGCTTTGCAGAGAGGCCGCCCTGGAGAATCGCCCGATCGAACCCCAAAACCCAACCGCCCTAGCGGGCCGTACCGATAGTCTTTGGTCTTCATAATGGGGGTAGTATCGCCCGTTGGGTGTGACAACCGCTGACACACTCAAAAGATTTTTCACAATTTTTAGAAGTGGGGTCCAGGCCAGGATCCAGCAACGTCCATTCCGAAAAAGCGCCCCCTCGGAAAGGGATAGAGAGGTTGGTTTGCTTCAAGGAACGACAGGGTTCGACCTGTATTGACAGTGAACCCTGCAGATTCCGTCAATCCAGCAGCTTCAGAACAATCAATTTCAGAGCCAATTGAAGTCTCGAGCCTTCGGTCCGGCACTAAGAATGACTGT
>CAIZGN010000691.1 GCA_903932505.1 Candidatus Hydrogenedentota bacterium | reverse complement strand
CTTGCCGTGCCCGGCAAATTCTGATCCCATCAGCTGGGTATACGGGGAAATGCCATCGCCTTCGGTGCGGAAGGAATCGCAAGCGGCGTGATAGCCGATGAGTCCGCCGCCCTGCTCGACCCAGGCTTTCAAGTCCGCGATACCATTCGGACCCATCGCGGGTTGGTTGTCCGTTCCCAACTCCGTGAGATTTCCACTGGTATAGAAAATCACGACATCATAATTCTTGAGGTTTTCGGCGTTGATCTGGCTGGCATCTTTGGTCGCGGTAAAGGTTGCGCCCATTTTCTTGGCGACTTTCTCGATGACCTTTTCCGAATGACCCAGCTCATCGCCGTGCCGCTTGATTGCACTGTGTTCGAAGCCTGCGGATTTCGTCAAATAGAGAATGCGCAGGGGCTTGGCCGATGCAACGCCGTGCACGCCGAATGTGAGGGCCGCGAAGAGCAGGACTGGAATGGCATACCGCATAAGATTTCTCCTTTTGTTGGTCACTGGCACATGATTACCATGGGCGTATTCTATAGCCCCATGCGGCTTGGGAACAACCCGGACGCGGGGGACTACAGTCCGACCTGGGCGCGTAACCGCCGAACTTCGTCTGCGGACAGATAGCGCCACTCCCCCTCGCGCAGGTCGTCCACACGCAATCCCGCGAAAACCACCCTCTCCAGACGCAGTACGTCGTGCCCCACGGCGGAGCACATCCGTTTGACCTCGCGATTCCGGCCCTCATGTATGGTCAAGGATATGCGCGAGGAATCATTGTTGCAGTGCAGTACACGCACCCGCGCGGGATAGGTCATTCCGTCTTCGAGTTCGATCCCGCCTTCCATCCGGCGCACGGTGGCGGGAGAAACCTGCCCTTTCACCCACGCGAGGTATTCTTTGTGCACCTCAAAGCTGGGGTGCATCAGGCGGTGGGCCAGTTCCCCGTCGTTGGTCAGCAGCAACACCCCTTTTACGTCCATATCGAGACGACCCACGGGGAAAACGCGACCCCGTGCGCCTTGCACACAGTCCAGCACCGTCTTGCGACCGTGCGTGTCCTGTGAGGTGGTGACGATACCGGTGGGTTTATTCAGGAGCACGCAGATCTTCGCGTCTGCCCCTAGTGTGCGCCCGTCCACGGTGATGGTGTCGTTATCGGGATCGATGGAGGTGCCCAGTGACGCCACGGTGCCGTTCACGGTTACCCGGCCAGCCTCGATAAGGGCTTCGGAGGCACGACGCGAGGCCACCCCGCATTCCGCCATGTATTTCTGCAAGCGTACCGCCATGTCACCCCGTCTGAAGCAGTTCATCCACTGTTGGCAATTCTTTGAGACTGCCCAAACCGAACTGCACCAGGAATTCATCCGTTGTGCGGTACATTTTGGGTCGGCCCGGAAGATCCGAAACCCCCGCCACCTTGATGAGTCTCCGTTCCAGCAACTGGTCGAACATATGGGATACACTCACCCCGCGCACGGCCTCCACCTCGGGACGTGTGACGGGCTGCTTGTAGGCGATGATGGCCAACGTTTCCAAGAGCGCCTTCGAGAGACGCTTTGATTTTTTGATTTGGAAAAGACGCCGGATGTAGGGGGCGAAACCTTTGTGGGTCACCAACTGATAGCCGCCTGCAATCTCCTGTAGCACGTAGGGAAGGGCAGTATTCGCGGCGAGCTCCTCCCGCAATTCCTCAAGGAGGGTGGCGACAATGTCAGGATCCGCATCGCCAAGCGCTTCCGCCAGACGAACCGCGCTCATCGGCCGGTCGCTAACAAAGAGCAAGGCATACAGCGTCTGCTTGGACTCCTCGCGCCCCAGCGACTCTACCGGTGCCAGTTCGTCAAGCTCTTCCTGAAATTCTTCCTGTATCACATCAGCGTCTCCGTCCATGCGCCGTCACCCGGCCACGCGGTTCATGACCGCAAGCAGTGGTTTCAATTCGTTCATCATCTGCTTGAAGACCTCGGGCTTCAACGACTGCTGACCGTCCGAAACCGCAACTTCCGGATTGGGGTGGACTTCCACGATAACGCCGTCCGCACCAGCCGCCACAGCCGCGCGGGCCATCGGAATCACCAAATCCCACTGCCCCGCCGCATGACTGGGGTCGATTACGATGGGCAGGTGCGAGTGGCGTTTTACGACTGGCACGGCCTGAATGTCGAGCGTGTTGCGGGTCTCGGTTTCAAAGGTGCGGATGCCCCGCTCGCAGAGAATCACGTTCGGATTTCCTTCGGAAAGCACATATTCCGCCGACATGAGGAACTCGCTGATGGTCGACATCATGCCGCGCTTGAGCAGCACGGGCTTGGTGGACTTACCAACCGCGCGAAGCAAACTGAAGTTCTGCATGTTGCGCGCGCCGACCTGGAGCATGTCGGAGTATTCTTCCAAGAGCGGAAGCTGGTGTTCCGACATGATCTCGGTCACCACGGGCAGGTCATAGGCATCGCCCGCTTCCCGCAGGTATTTCAAGCCTTCGGCCTCCAGCCCCTGGAAACTATAGGGCGAGGTGCGTGGCTTGAAGGCTCCCCCTCGAAGGATATTGGCACCGGCTTCCTTGACGGCCGCCGCGCTCTCCATGATCTGTTCGCGCGACTCGACGGCACACGGCCCGGCCATGACGCAGAAATGCTTGCCGCCAATGCGGGCGCTCTTGCATTCGATGACGGAGCTTTCGCTCTTCACCTCACGCCCGGCGAGCTTGTAGGGCTTGAGGATCGGCACGACCCTCTCGACGTGCGGCAGGGACTCGAGCGCTGTGAGACGGTGTTTCCCGCGCTCATCGCCGATGGCGGCGATGACGGTTCGCTCCACACCGACGATCACGTGCGCTTTGTAGCCCAATTCCTCGATACGTTCCACCACATGGTCGACGTCTTTCTGTTTTGCCGAGGCCATTATAATAATCATGACGATTGTTTCCTGTCTGAATGCATAACCCCCTCCGGATGCCAAGTATACCTTGCGCGGCCCGTGGGAGGCAATGCGGTTAAGCGAAAAGCACAAAAAAATCCATCAAAGCAAGCCAAGAAGCGCGGCCGAACCCCTGAAATCGGACGAAACCTTCTTGAGAATCCCGGGCACAGCCTCCACGGGGATGCCCATGGCCTGCCAAACGCCCTCATAGCCGGACGCCATGCCTTCCACCGCTTCCTGGCTATCCTCTGAGCTTTGCACCAGCAAATTGGCGATCCAGACCTGTGTGGCCAGGACCCGGAACTCCTTCGGACACTGATCCGGGCGATGATGCCACTTGACGCTCTCGATAATTGCTTCCGGCAAATCCCAATGCTGCAGGAAAATACCCCCGACCTCGCCATGGTCGATACCCAGCAACTCCTGTTCGGCTGTTTCGAGCGGAATTCCCCGATCTGCCGCCTCCTGCTGCACCTGAATAAAATCCTCGGAGAAATACTGGTCGAGAATCAGCTTTCCGATGTCATGCAACAGACCGGGCATATAGACCTCTTCCTCGGAAAAGGCGTTGGGCACCTTGGCGTCCTGATGAATGAAGCGGGCGGTGGTGCCCACCATCAGGTTGTGCTTCCAGAAGTGCTCGTGGTCCAGATGCGGGCCTTTTCCCTTGAAGGAGCGAATGATCTCGACAGTTCGGACAATATCCCCCACCTCGCGAAACCCCAGCCGGGCCACCGCGTTGCGTACCGTGTCAATGCCACCGGAACTGCTGGTGAGGAAAAACGCCGAATTTGCAGTCTTCAGCAACGTGGCCGAAAGACTCAGATCACGCTCGATAATCAGAGCGACATCCTCCGCGCCAGCCGCGCTGGAGTGCAATAAACGCTCCAACTCGAACGATATCTGGGGAAGCGTCGGAAGATCCTGGACGACATCCATCATCTTGATTAACTTGTCGCGAAACTCGCCCATACGGCAATACGCTCCCTCGTTTCCAGTTATTGGTAGTGTACCACGAAACCCCAGCCACACCCCCTTCCCATTGAAAACACGGTAGGTGTTGCTCTATATTCCGCACATGGACACGCAACACCAGTTACCTGCGGCCCTCTTCGGGCTTCCCAAGGCGGTGCTGCGGGTTCTGTACCGGCTCGGCACTAAATATCCTGTTTTTCAGGCCATTTTCGCCCGGGAGTTACGCGCGATCGGGGCCACCTCCTGGACGGCCCAGCTTATCGATGATTTCATCCACCGCCCCTACGGGGAGGCGTATGGTCTCACACCCAAAGAACGACAGACGCTCGTTGAGAGTTTCCAGCGTAATATCGCGACCATTCAATCCGGCACCCCGCTGAGCGTCCATCTGGTGCTTGCCCGGGAGATTCTCCAGATTCCCCCAACGGTGGTCGGCGATGTGGTCGAATGCGGGGTGTGGAAGGGAGCATGCTCGGCGAGCCTCTCGCTCGTCTGCCAGCGCACCGAACGCCGATTGAAGGTCTGTGATTCCTTTCAGGGTCTCCCCGACGATGGCACCAAACGCCATGTTGGGCTTCATACGCGGGTCTATGGTCACTATCAGGCCGGACAATTCACCGGAACCCTTGATGAAGTGCGGGAGAACATCGCTCGAGGCGGTGCACTGTCGGTATGCGACTTTATCCAAGGCTTTTTTGAGGATTCCCTGCACCAAATCGACAGCCCAGTGGCTTTTGCCTTTCTGGACGTCGACCTTGAATCTTCCACCCGCGACTGCCTCAAGGCCTTGTGGCCGCGCCTTGTGACCGATGGACTGCTGTACTGCGACGATGCGGGTGACCTTGATGTCGTCCGCGTGTACTTCGATGAACCATGGTGGCAGGAAACCCTGCACTTCCCGGCTCCAGGCTTTGTGGGATCTGGCTGCGGACTCCCGCTCAGCCCCACCTACACGTCGATTGGCTATACCCGAAAAACGGGGGCCTTCGATCCTTCGCAATGGCGTAAAGTCCCTTTTCTTCACTATCCCGAAGAGAACGAACGGACTTAGGGACCGGGGTTTGCCTGCGATCGCTAGCCCGGTTTGTCCGATGGACTGGAAGTGAACACCTGATCTATACTGGCGACCATTACCTAAGGAGGAGCTATGAATTTGACCCCGCGACAGCAAATGCTAGTACAGCGCTATATGCGCGACGCAGCTGTCGCGCTCGAATCCGCCAAACTCCCGGAACGGGAACGCGATCAGGCCTTGGAGTCCGTTCAATCCAAGATTGACCGGCAAATTGCGACCCTCAATGCTGAGGGGGCCACGGATGAAGAAATCCAAGCCCTGCTGGCAAAGCTGGGACCGGCGGAGCAACAAGCGGATTGGGCCGCACGACGAAACCCCGCCCCCAGCCGTCGTTTTTCTCTCGAAATGGAAGGGCGCGTCTGGCTCGGCGTATGTGCCGGGATCTCGCGCTTTCTTGATTTCCCTGCGTGGATGGTGCGGACCGTTGCGGTTCTGCTTGGACTCGCGCTCGGCCCCCTGACCCTTCTCGCCTACCTTGTTTGCTTTATCAGCTTGTACTTTCGCCCGGGGCATCCCGACTTCCCCAAGATTCGCTACGGATTGGCGGCTGCACGCTTCGCCGGTACCCTGATTGCCGCCGTTCTGATTGGATGGGTCGGCCACTATGCGCTGCGGCTCGTGTTCTTCCTGCATGAACAATTGCTCAAGCGCCCCGTGCCGGATGTGGGCGATTGGGGATGGCTGGCCGCGCGGGAAAGCTCCCTGTTTTTCTGGGCCTTCGTGTGCTGCACCCCCATCGCCCTGCTCAGTGCGATGCCGCTCACCAAGGGTTGGGATTACAGCCTCAAGCGCGCTTCGCAGGCCGGACTCGCGCTTTACGGCATCGTCATTTCCTTCGGTATCGCCTCACACATCGTCGGCATCATCCTCGACTTTGTCGCTGAATTCTCCGCCGGACGCGCCGGTTGATGCTTCGTCCGACAAGAATGTCTCTTCCTTCACCACTCGCACCTTCGCAGGGGAAAGTTGCAGCAGTTCGAGAATCTCTTTCGGCTTTGCAAGCCGCTTGTCGTGCAGCATTGTCGTAAAGGAAAGCACCACGCCGTCAGCGTCCGTGCCCGTCACCTTCAATTCGCGGATGAGCGGACGTAAATCCATCGAAATCATCTTCTTGCGGGGGCCACCCTTTCGTCCGTGGGGGGATTGTCCTGCTTTCACACTGCGCCCCACCATGATGCTGTCCTGCGCCAGCAGTGCCTCCACCTGCCGCGATAATTCGGTCGAGTCCCCCTCGACATAAAATCGGTATCGAAAGCCCGCGACGCTGCTCATCAACGACGGTGCATTCAAGGGAACCGGCCCCGCGCCCAACAACAGAAAGCCCATGGGAAGGGTTGCGCGCAACCGCGCTTCCAAGGCTGAAGGATCACATTCCTCCATCATGAAGACATCCAAAAAGTCTGCGTGACTTTCCTCGCCCAGCGGTGCGGCTGTCGAAAAATTCATCCGGGGATGGGCGTGAAATCCCTGGGTGTAGGCCAGCGGTGCCTCGGCCCGGCGCAGCGCGCGTATCCACACGCTTTGCAGTTCCAGATGGCTCAGCAGACGAGCCTCGCCCTCGCGGCCAATGCGCAAACGCATCCGCTGCTTCGGGGGTGGCACTGTTTCTCCCATGGCATCGGGCGCAGGCACAAAAACGACCGGTTCTTCCGCGCGACCCTGGCGGTGGTTTTCCAGCATCTGTGCGCAGAGTTCCGGAACCCGCTCGGAAACGCCGCAACGATTGCAGCGACCCTGTCGGCAATCGGGCAGAGTCTCCATGCGCTGCGAGCGCGCCCACTCTTCCTCCAGCCATGCGCGAGACACGAGCGTGTCGATATGGTCCCAAGGCAGACGCTCCTCGAGCGACCGCTCGCCGAGTTGCCCGGCCACATCGTAGCCCACTTCCTCAACGGCCTCCATCCAGGCGCGCAGATTGAGTCGTTCCGACCAGGTTTCCAAGCCTGCGCCGCGTTTCCACGCGGCTTCAATCAGGTTCGCCGCGCGACGGTCCGCGCGGGCGAGCAAACCCTCGATGAAGGAGGCGGCTGGTTCATGGCGGCCGAACTTAATGGCCGGGTGCTTCTTGAAAGCTGCCGACAGTAGCTCGTGTTTCTGGATTGTTTCCTCAAGCCCGATCTGACGCGCCCACTGAAACGGTGTGCCCGGCTTTGGCACAAAGGCGGATACCCCGGTGCGCACGGCGGCGCGCTGATCCACCGCCCGGCCCGCGCGCAGGGTGCGCACACAGAGGTCGGCAATCGCCAACACATCCTCATCGGTTTCCGTGGGCAAGCCAATCATGAAATACGTTTTTACATGTGGCCACCCCCGGCGGAAAGCCTCCACGGACAGGTCGATGAGCGCCTCATCCGACACGTTCTTGTTGATGACCGCCCGCAAGCGGGCCGTACCCGCTTCTGGTGCGAAAGTGAGTCCACTGCGCCGCACCCCGGCCACCATTTCCGCGAGTTCCACCGAAAACGAGTCCAGACGCAGGGAGGGCAGCGACACGGAGGTGTGCGCGGCGTGTGCCCGTTCTGCGGCCTGACACACCAAGGCGCGCGCACGCGAATGGTCGCAGGTGGACAGTGAAACCAAAGCCACCCCTTCAATACCGGTGGAGGCCAACGTTCGGTTGAGCAGCCGCTCGACTTCGTCCGCGCTTCGTTCGCGCACCGGACGCGATACCATGCCCGCGTGACAAAAGCGGCAACCCTGCGTACAACCGCGCAGTACTTCGATGCCAATGCCGTCATGCACCAACTGGGTGAAGGGCGTGAGGTAATCCTCGGGGAAGGCGGTGCTATTCAGGTCACGCACCATGCGGCGGACGATCTTGGGCGCGTCCGCACGGGGCAGCACGCGCCCGTCCGACAGGGTCTCTGTGGGGTACAGCGCGGGCACATACACCCCGCCAATCTTTGACAAGGCCTCCAACTGTTCAGCGCGCGGGGCACCGGGCAACGCCAGCAGGGTGTCGGCGATTTCGACAATCGCCTCCTCCCCGTCGCCGATGAGAAAGAAATCCATAAAGGGCGCCATCGGCTCGGGATTGCTGGTGGTGGGGCCACCCGCAAAGATGAGCGGGTGGGCCTCGGTGCGATCCGCACTCCGCACCGGAATCCCTGCCAAATCAAGCGCGTTGAGCACATTCACATAGGTCAATTCGGATTGCAGGGAAAAACCGATGGCGTGGGCCGTGTCCAGCGAATCCTTGGATTCCTGAAGAAAGAGGGGCAAGCCACGCGCACGCAACTCCGTCTCCAGATCCGGCGCGGGGGTGTAGATCCGCTCGGCCCACACCCGGTCCATCCGGTTCAAAATGGCGTACAGGATATGAAGCCCGAGATTCCCCAAGCCCAGTTCGTAGAGGTCGGGAAAGCACAGGCCAATCCGCAGATCCACCGTCGCTGGATCTTTGTGAACCGAATGCAGTTCGCTACCCAGATAGCGACCAGGCTTCGTCACGGCGGGCAGAATTTCATTCAAAAGGACATTGCGTAGATTCATGGAAGATCCCAAGGGGTTGCAAATATGAACGTAGATGAACACGGACGCGGCGAACCTCCACGAGTGAGGGGTTCGCCGCGTCCTCCAGGTTAACGTTTAATCGAATCAGGCTTTGACGTCGGCACCGTCCTCATGGGACACCCGCGGACGTTCCTTGAAGAACAAAAGGAAGAGCACGACGACCACCAATGCCATGAGGCAGGGTGCCATCCAGATCTTCGACCAGTCGTGAATCTTGGTACCATCGGCGGCCGAGGTGGTAAACATGTTGCCCACAATGCCGGCGACAATATTGCCGACGACCATGCCCACACCATAGGAAATAAAGGCGAAGAAGCCCTGCGCACTCGCGCGTATCTTCAACGGCGTTTCGTTGTCCACATAAATCATCGCGGTCACGAAGAAGAAGTCGTAGCAAATGCCGTGCAGGAGAATGCCGGTGTAGAGCATGAAGGACAGGCTGCCCACGTTGCCATAGGCAAAGAGGAAATAACGGAGGAACCAGGCCAACATGCCTATGATGAGGGTCTTTTTGACTCCAATGCGCGTAAGCAGCAGCGGCAGCAGCAGCATAAAGATGACCTCGGACATCTGCCCCATGGTCATTTTACCGGCGACGTTAACCATACCTATTTCGTTGAAGTACATGTTCGCGTAGGTGTAGTAAAACGCCAGCGGAATGCAGATAAGCAATGATGCCAGAATGAAAACGGCGAACGAAGGATCTTTGAGGAGGTCAAGCGCATCCAGACCCAGCACGTCGCGGACGGTGACCTTTTTGCCGCGGGACTTCGGCGGGGTGTTCGGAAGCACAAACGAGAACAGGCCCATCGCCACGGAAGCGCCTGCGGCCAGCATCAGCGGGGCGGAGGAGGCTTCCTTAATGCCGAGCACCGAAATGGACAAGCCCGCCACGATCCATCCCAAAGTGCCGCACACACGAATACCGGGGAACTCCTTTTCCGGATCCTTCATCTGGTGGAAGGAAATGGCATTGGTCAGGGCGAGACTGGGCATGTAGCACATGGCATACAAGACCAAGGTCCAGAACAAGGCACCGGGGTCGGTGATGCTGGTCGCGTAGTAGAGTACAACCGCGCCCGCGAGATGCAAGAAGCCCAGCACCCGCTCGGCGGAGAAAAAGCGGTCGGCGATCATGCCGATGAAAAACGGGGAAATAATTGCGCCCCAGTTGGTGGTGCTGTATGCCGCCGCAATCGCGCCCGGCTCGAACTTAAGCCCGGCACTCAAATAGGTGGCCAACGTCACAAACCACGCCCCCCAGACAAAGAAATTCAGGAACATCATAATCGACAGTTTGGTCCGGACAAGGGGATTCATGATTTTCGATCTTTCTAACGGTTGCAAGCGGTATTAGCGCTTAATCCTTGTGATCTTCCAGGATAACCAGGAAATCATTGTAACTGGGGCTGTTGTTCACGGTGACCGAGACCAACGTATACCCCTGACTTAAAAGGTTCTCCAACTCATTCTTGCCCTTGCCATTGGACTGAATAATAATCGCGTGCTGCATGCGCCCTCCTCTTTCGCCTCAAGAACCGTATCACGTCTTTTCCCGGTTCCGTCTGAAGCCGGGGAAGATTCCTGAAAGATACTGGATAGTGGCCGCGCAGTTCAACTGTCCGGGCGCGGTCGGTTCCCCCAGAAAGGTATAGGTAAGCCGCGAGGCCAAGCCCGGAAACAGGATTCGCGACGGCGCACCGTGCTCGCCCATCCCGATGACAATGACCGGATCGTCAGTATGATCAAGGGTAAACCTGGCCAGCCTATAGAGGTCTTCACTGCAATTGCAGAACGCCGCCACCTTCACCACATCCACCCCCAGCTGCTTTCCCCGTTCAAAGAGTGCTGCCAAGGTTTCGGTTGAAGGGGTGGCATGAAAATCATGAAACGAGCCGATCAGTGGCTTCCCGGCTGCCTTGGCTTCGGGGGCCAGCGCCACGACCGTCGATTCTGCGGCTAGTTCTACGTCCACCGCCTGCACGAGCGGCAACACGGCCCGGTACAAGGCCAAGCGCTCTTCTTCCGACCCATTCCAAGCACCACCCTCTGCGGCCATGCGGATGGTGGCCAACACCGGCACCCCCGAATACCGCCCCACCTCGTTGAGGACATACGCGGGGTCACGGGATGAGAATTGGTCAATCCGCAGTTCAACAAGGTCCACCCCCTCCCCCATTTGCACATCAATCTGCGCGCGATCCACCCCATCGCGAACGGCTAGCGCGATTCGCGGTGCCCCATCCAGAGGAACATCACCAATATAGAGCATACGAAAAAGCACTCCTCGCCCCAGCCAGCAGGCCCCCATCCTCACCAATAAACCTTAATTCAAATTCCGCAACCCATGCGCTCGGGTGAAAAGAATCCGCAGATAACCCGCCAACAAAACCGCGATGCTCAGACCGCTCGCAACCAAGCCAAAACGGAAGGGCTTGGGTTCATAGGCAAAGACCGCCTCGCGGGCGTTTTCCTTGACCTCAACGCCCCGGAAGATACCATCCACCGGACGTACCGCGCGCTCTTCACCGTCCACCCGGGCGATCCATCCCGGATACCATGCGTCCGCGAGCACGAGCACCCCGGCACGAGGGTTCTCCAAGCGGATTGGCACACGCGTGTAGGACTTGGAATCTGTCAAGGTGGCGACGGCGGGTGGGCCCTTGTCTTCCTCGGGCAGAAAAACGCCTTCCACAATCGGCGGGCCGTCCGAACGAAGCAGGGCGGGGTCAAAGGCCTCGACCTTGCGCCCCGCGTGAATGATGCGCGCCCGCGATTCCGCGCCGAGTTCCTCAAATAGCACCGCACCGGCCGGATAGACCTGCTTGATGTGCAGCACGGGGCGAATCCCCGCGAACGCACCCTGAATGTCCTCGCGTGTCAATAAAAGTCCCCGCGCACCCGTACGACGCAGCAACAGCGGGTCATTCTTCATACGTTCCGAAAAATTTCGATAGCGATCCAGAGTGATCCCGCTGGGATTATAGACTTGCGGAATGCCACTGCCCGCCAAGGACCAGCCTTCCAGCCCCGCGCTGCCGCCAATACGCATGTTCAGGCTCCGCAGGGATGCGATAAACGAGGTCTCGGGAAAAATCTCCTGAGGCGGGGTATAGGCTATTGAAGGACGAAACACCCATCCCTGCGTGCCCGCTGCAAGCAGGCACAAGCCCAAGGCCATGAGACGGGCATCGGGCTTCAGCAAAGTCACGCCAAGCAACACCACCACAAGCAGTGCAATCAGCAGGGGAAACGACAGGTGCAGCAAGACCGCACCCCAAGGCACTCCGCGCAGCCCCAGACACACGAGACAAACCACAAAAAGACCAATCCAACATATGGGAATGCTCCACGCAAGGCGCGGGATGACGGTTCGGCATTGCTCCGCGCTCAACGTCAGCCACTGCTGTGCGGCCGTTGCGGCCACCAAGGCCAGCACAAACGCATTCGCCACAAAAAAACTGTCGGGACTGGGCATGAGTTCCCGCCACCTCGTGGGTGCCATCACGTTGGCCAGAAAGGGCACGGCCGTCAGGCATATGGCCGCCACTAAAAGCGATTCGCCCCGGCTACGGACGCGAATGGACAATTGTCCGCGCACCGCCCACCAAAGCGCCCCAAGAAAGAGTGAGGCCACGCCCGGGTACAGGACATACAGCCGGGCCGCATCCCCAGCCCGCGTGGGATCCAGCAGCGGAGGGGCCAGCAGCGCGATCATATCCCGCATGAACAGTCGCGAAATGCCCGCTCCCTGGAGGCTGCCCTGCATCTGAAATTCAACGTAGGGCCAGCATTGCACGCTTACCAGAAAAAAGGCTACGACCCAAAGCGTGATCCAGCCGGTCACGGCGTGATAGAGGAACGAACCCCGCCACTCAAGCAGACAGCGCACCACCAGATAAAACAGGGTGAACAAGGCAACCGCCACACAAACCCCGGGATCACCGCCGAAGGCCATCATCGCGGCCAGCGTCGCGCCGAGCGGCCACATGCGCAGGCCGCCCAGCAGCAAGCGCTCCACGGCGACGAGTAACAGCGGGAACCACGGCATGACATCCCCCATGGGATCCGCCACCCGCAGAAAAATGGGCCCACTCAACTGGTAGGCCACCCCCACGGTCAAGGCCATCAAGCTGTTCAAACCGAAACGCCGTGCGGCGTAATAGGCGGCGCAGCCCGCCACCATGAGCTTGAGCAGCACGGACCAAGTGATACCGATGTTTAGCGGCAGTAGCATTATCGGCAAAGAAAAAAGCGACAAGGCCCGAGTTCGCCACACCGCGAGAAACGGTGCGCCAAAGCCCTCGAGAGGATTCCACAGCAGCGAACGATGATTGTGTATCGAATCGTTCATGAAACGATACCACGGGTAGTAGCTCGCGCTCTGGGCGGCCGTGAATGGATTTTCCGCGTTTTCGAGACCGTCGGGCCGCGCTTCCTGCCACGGCGCTTGAAAAAGAGCCGACTTCAAATCGAGCGGCACACCGCCGGCCAGCAAGGCACGGCCGTGGATTGCCAGTGGCACCAACAGCAACACCAGCAAGCAGAAAGCGGTTTCCAGCACTATTTTTCGAACCAATTGCACACGCTACTCCCCGGCCCGGCGCAGCAAAACCCATGCAGGCACCAGACCTAATCCAATACCATACCCTTTTTCCACTCCAAAGTTCCAAACGGCAACGCCCGCCCAATGCGACACCGTGTCAGGGGGCGAGCGTGTATCCCCGAATATCACGCGCACCGGAGACCTCCAGCGCCCCTTCCTTAGGGACAATCCGCACCCCACCATGCTGGTCCGTGCGCCAGACCGGGATGGAACGCGACCGCAGACGCTCTATTACCCCGATCCCGACCGAGGACGTGTTTCGGTAGAGTCCGGTCGAAATCACGGCTAGGGAGGGGGACACCGCATCCAAAAACTCGCCTGTGGTGGAGGTGGCCGAGCCGTGGTGCGCAACCTTGAGAACCATTGCTCGACAATCCGAGCCCGCGACCTCCTTTTCGGCGGCCCGCTCGATGTCCCCGGCCAGCAAGATGCTGAAGCCCGTCCAAGACAGCCGCAACACCAGTGAGCCGTTGTTGTCCGACCCCGCCGGTTCTGTTCGAGTCGGATGCAAGACCTCCACCAGTGCCCCGCCACAATCCAAGGACTCCCCCCGCGCCATGCGGAGGACTTCCACGCCGCGTTTTTCGCACAGGGCTGCCAAAGCCGACTCCAGCGAGGTGCGACCCTCCACCGGGCCCAACACGACGCGCCGCACCGGCATGCGCTCGATGACGGACAGCAATCCCCCCAAGTGGTCGCTGTCGGGGTGGGTGTTGACGATGGTATCGAGGGTTTTCACCCCGTTTGCATACAGAAAAGGCAACACCGTTTGGCGGCCCGCGTCCATATAGGCCGTGCGGTCTCCCCCATCGACCAGCAATCCCTTGCCCGAAGGTGTACGCACGAAAATGGCATCGGCATGCCCCACATCCAGCACATCCACCCCACAGGGCCGTGCCCACACACTCCAGAGTGCAAAAGAAAGCGAGAGCAATACGGCCGCGCCACCCAAGGCCCACGACCTTGAGGTAAGCCGGTCGCGCCACCGTTGCCAACCGGTCGCAGGGGTGCTCAAGGCCGCAAAGGCACCCGCCGCCCATCGCGGATCAGGGCGCAATCCGAAATACAGGGCCAAAGCCCCCACCCAGTACACGGCCATTGCAGGGCCGGTGGGACTCAACAAGAGCAGACGGCTCCCCGGCAGATTGGCGGTCCATTCCACGATCCTTAGGATGCACCACACCACCGCATGCAGTGCTGCGCCAAAGAGAACGGCCCCGGGCGGAAACACAAGCCCCATTACTACCACCGCCGCGCACAGCCACAGGGTCACCGTGGTCAGCGGGATTACGAGTAAGTTCGCCACCGGCCCCGCCAACGGCAGCACGTGAAAAAAGCGGGCGGCGAGGGGAAGGGGAAGCACCTGTACCGTCAGGGACGTTGCCACATCGGCACGAACCAGCCACGGAAGCCAGCCGAGGCTGGCGTTCAATCGAGCCGAAAACAGCAGGATGGAGGCAAGGCTCAAGTACGACAAGAGGAACCCGCCATCAAACAGCCAGTGGGGATCCCATAGCAGAAGAATGATGGCGGACAAGCCCAATGCCGTGGGGGCGTCGGGTTCCCGGTCAAGAACCTCGGCGGAAAGATACAGAAGAATCATGAGTGCCGACCGCAGACTCGCCACACAAGCACCCGACATGAGGGTGTAGACGACAATGATGCCCGATATCAATACCGCGCGCAGCCAACGGGAGGGAATGAAAAGGCCGAGTACAAAGGCTGCCGACAGGTACACCATGCTCATGTGCACCCCGGATACGGACAGAATGTGGGCGGTGCCGGAGTTCACGAATTGCTCGTTGAGTCCGGGGGCCAGCAGACTCCGATCCCCCAACCAAACCGCCAGTGCATAGGGCAATGCCTCCGGCGGCAAGACCCGTTGAAAAAGACAGCCTTGCCAATGTCGCAAACGGGAAGCCCAATACGCCGCAGACCAAGACGGCAAGACCAAAGACTCGACCGCACCCCCATGCAAGCGCACCAGGCAAGTGACACCCCGACTCCGCCACATGTCCTCCATGCTTGAAGTCTCGTGGTTGACCGGGCCGAAATACCCGACGGGCCGTCCGGTTAGACGCACCCGCTCTCCGGGATGAACCGGTCGCCCCGGCTCGGTCCAACGCACTAACACCCCCGCATCCGAAGGGGAAGGTGTTCCCGGCGGCTTGGCCCCCTTGGCGGCAAATTCCTCAACATCCAGAACGAAGCTGCCGTAGGTCGTTCCGGGGAGAATCAAGGTGGATTCGCGCACAGTTCCTTCCAGCACATACTCATCACCGGGATGTGCGGATACTTCGCGAAAGAGGAGATCATCCGTCGATATGCGGTCACGAGCCAGCCATAGGGCTGCCCCCGCGCTGGCGAATACGGCCAGCAGTACAGCGAGCCCCTGCCACGATGCCCCGCGCGCCCCTACCCACAAAAAGAAGGCGACCAACAGAGGAGCAGCGACCGCCGCCGCGCCCCAGTCGGAAGCAGCATGCCCCAAGAAGACCCCCGCCGACAATCCGAGCGCGGCCCAAACCAGTGGTCGTGCCACAGCCCCCTAGCCGCCCGAAGTCACCAGGCCGAGGCCTGTTCCCACGGCCAGCAAGGTGGAGAAAAGCAACAGGATGCCATTGAGCACCACAAACGCCAATCCCAGGTCGTTATTGACGGGAATGACCAGAAATGAGCCTGTCAACAAGGCCAACAGTTGCTTGAATAAGCTGTCGAACACGGCAATCCCTCCTCGGACGGGGTGACGACCGGAAAAACGCCGGTGTAAACCGCGCCCCTTGGTAAACTATCCCTTTGGTTTCGGAACGGGCATCCCGGGCTTCGGGTAGGTGTATTGGTGGGTGTAGAGGTCAAACAAGGTGCGGTAGTACTTCATGAAACGCTCCGGCTCCGGATTCACACCGATTTCCGCGAGACAATATCCGGAAAATCCGATGCCTGCCAACAGATCGAAAAGTTCCTGCCAAGGATACTGATAGACCCCGATTTCCGTGATATGCACCTGACCGATATAGTCTTTGAGCAACTCAAAATTGGCCTTGATGCTTCCATTTTCGTCTTGCTCGCCGGTATTCGAATTCCAGCAGACCTTGGTGTTCGCATGCTTTGCGACATCAATCATTTTGCGAATATTGGCGGGTTCCGCCGAGCCTTTACCGCCGTGCACCTCCATCCGGGTCTCCACGCCCAGACCTGCGGCAAAGTCCGCCAATTCCCGCCACGCCAGCGCGATGCGCTCAATCGTCTTCTCGTGCGGTTCATCGTCATATAGGCCGTTGGGGCGGATCTTGATGCTCGGCGCACCCACATCCTTTGCCAACTGCGCGAATTTCTTTCCGTCCTCAATATTCTGCAGCACCTTCGCTTCTTCTTTGCTGTGGAACTCGCAGGTTGTACCAAGGCCCACGATATCGACCGCGCCATCGGCGAAAAGGCCCCTCACGCGCGCCCGATCTTCCGGTGACAAGGTCGGCTCCACCCCATGTTTGTGTGTTGTGCGCAATTCGACCCCCGTAAGCCCTGTTTGCTTGCAGAAGGCGATTAATTGCTCGCAGGTCATTTCCGCACCCATCATATAGGTGACCATACCGAGCTTTATTTTCCCGGCTTCAACGGCAGGCACGGCGTGCGCGGAGGTCGATTGTGCCCCGACCCCAAAACCAAGACCGGCCACGGCCGTTGTCTGCATGAATCCTCGTCGGCTGACCCTGCTCATGAAAAAACTCCTCGATAAATGTATCCAGCACCAGAAAAACAACCACGCACCTACTATATCGCATCGCCATCCCGTTTCCAACTCTGAAAACGGGGATTCACCATCCGGCACATGGCACGCAGGAGGAAATCCGGTTTACAGCCAATCCAATTCCCCCTTCCCCCTCGTGTATACTACCCGCTACCGGGCCAACATTGCCCAGGAAGTCGCCCGTTCAAAAAAATGGAGGAAACCTGATGAATCGCGCTTTGAAATGCAGCGTCCTGCTTGCATCGATGCTTATACTGGGGTGTGGAATTGCCATGGCGGCCGAAAAAGCCCCCGCCAAGAGTGCCCCAAAAAAATCCGGCACGACCAGCAGCAAGAAGACCGCGAAGAAAGCACCGGCCAAACCCGAAGCCGAGGCCAAGCCCACGGTCGAAAACGCCGCCCATAAACTGTGGTCCCTGCGCGACCAGTTCACCTTTCGGCAGGGCGATGGATGCATTGACTACTCCGCCGAAACCGCCGAATGGCGGGTGCGCGTGAAGGATCCCTCTGCCCCGCAGGGTGGCGATGTTTCGGGCACCGCACCGGAATATACCCGGGTGGTCGCTGAAAGCGCCGGTTTCTCCATCACATTCGCCGATGGCAGTGTGTTGAAGAGTGCCGACCTTGGCTTTGGCAAGGAAACCCACGACCTCGGGGACAATGCCGACCTTGGCGCGGGATACCACTATGACGTCACCTTCCCCGCAAACAAGGGCCTGCAAATTATCCATCGGCTGAGTACGCTGCAAAATTGGCCCTTCCTCATGCTCTCGATCATTATTGAGAATCAGGGCGCGCAACCGGTCGTGATCACCGAAGTCGACCCCGTGCTTCTCGGGCCTGATGCGCTGCACGATTGGAGCAAGGAAACCCAACTCGCCAATCGGCACGGGTATGCGTGTGGCGGTCGATTGGTGTACGGAACGAAGCAACCGTCGACGCTGGCCATTCTCTTCGATCCGACCCGCAATGCGGCGCTTTCCTTTGCCATGCCTGTTGCGAATGTCGGCGCGGGCGAGGTGGCTTTCCTGCCCTCCGCCAAAGGTTGGCAGGGGAACCTGAAATACCGTTTTGAGCCCGGCCTGCGTATCGCGCCGGGTACGAAGGTCGCACTCGACCCGCTGTGGATGTCGTATGGCATGGGCAATCCGGCAAAGATCGCCCGGTACTGGGGTTGGGCGCAAAGCGTCCTTTCCAAGCCCAAGGCGACCGAAACTACCGTGCCCCGCGCGTGGTTGACCACGACAGCCGAGGGCGGATTGGACAAACTGCTGGCCGAAGCCGGGTCGGCGAAAACCGCCGGGGTGACACACGGACTTGTAGGAGCGGCCTGGGAAGAGCAACCGGGTGCCTTACGCGGTAAAGCTCCCGCCTATCCGAAGAATATCGGCAGTGCAGCCGATGCGATTCGAAAAGCAGGACTGACCCCCGGCATCACGCTGGATCCGCTTTGCATGGAAGCCAAGGGTCAACCGGCGGACGCATTTGTGGCCGGGGAAACCGCTTGGCTGAATCCCACGTCCCAAGAAGGTACCGCGAAGATCGCGACTCGGGTTAAGAGTCTCATTGATAAAGGCTTTGAATTCCTCGCCGTCCGCTCTTCGGAAATCCCTAACGAAGCGTTGACCCAATTCGGACTGTCTCGCAGTGCCGCCGATGCCGCCGCCATGAGCGCGGTTGCTCAGGCCGCGCCCAAGACCCTTGTGACTGCCACTTCCTGTTCCGAATTGCCCGCCGAACGCGACGCCTGGCTGGCCGCTGCCGGCGATGTCGTGAATGGCACCCTGTACGGCCTAGTGGGCAGCCCGCTTCGTCTCGACAACAGTCAGGTTGGCGAATTGAGCGACGAGCAATGTGCCGCGTTCCAACTTTATCCCGGCACGATTGAACTTACCAGTGCCCCCAAAGGCGGTGGACATGGCTTGGCTTGGGCCTTGGGCGGCGGGGTTTTGCCCGCCTGTCCGCTCGATCTCGCCTCCGCTGCCCCGCGCCTTTGGCAGCAGCGCTTGGAACACCCTGCAGACGAAGGCGCACCGGTGCCCGTCCTTGCCTTCGCCGGGGCGCCTGCCTGGCCGCTCACCGCGTTGCTGGACGCCCCGACCGAAGGGGCCTCGGCCGGACGTATCGGCCAGAATGCCTTTGAAATACTGGAGGGGAACTCCCTTCCTGCCTCCGCAGAGCTTGGACTCTACACGGTGTTTCGAACCGGAGCTTCCCCGTCCTTCCTGGCGGCGATCCAAGGTGCGGGTCCTGCTGCGGCCCCGAAAACCCAGTGGGACGCGGGGCGCAACAGCCTGCACGGCGCGTTTCCCCATGCGCTCGCCGCAGGTTCCTCCGCTTATGTGCATGTGCCCGAAGGCTGGAAGCCCAAGTCCGCCTCTGCGGGTAAGAGCGGCGCGAAATTTACTGTAGAAGGTCGCGTGATGATTATCCGCTTTGAGGACTCGGCGACCGAGTTTGAGGCGAAGTTCGAGAAACCCTAAGGAACGATGCTTTGTCCACCGCCGTCACATATCGATCATATGCCAAGATCAATCTCTATCTCGATGTCCTGAACAAGCGTCGGGACGGCTACAATAATATTGAAACGGTTTTTCAAAGCGTGTCGCTGGCGGATCAACTTGTTTTTGAAGAACGTCACGATCGCATCGAGCTGACCTGTTCCGCGCCTGAACTGGACAACGGGGAAGGCAATCTGGTCTATCGCGCCGCCGAATTGTTGCGAAGGCATACCGGATGCAGGGCCGGTGCGCGCATTCACCTCGAAAAGCATATCCCGCTTGCCGCCGGACTCGCGGGGGGATCTGGCAACGCTGCAGCCACACTTGTCGCGCTCAACCTGCTTTGGGATCTGCGCCTTGCCCCCGGTATCCTGCTCCGTCTTGCGCTTGAGCTGGGTTCCGATGTCCCCTACTGCCTGCGGGGGGGGGCTGTGGCCGCCACCCGGCGCGGTGAGGATATGGCCTTTCTGCCACCCCTCCCCGAAACCTGGTTCGTGCTGGTTCATCCGCCCATCGCCGTCAGCGCAAGCCACACCTACAACCACCCCGAACTCGAACGCTCTGATGATCGTCCCTTTGCAGGGCGCACCCGGGCCTTTCGTACGGCCATCGACCGACTCCGACAGGGCAATGTGCCCGCCATGATTTTCAATCGGATGGAGCGTCCTGTTTTTATCGACCATCCTCATCTGCAAGCCATGAAGGAGCACCTGCTCGAATTGGGCTGCACGGCCGCTGCGATGAGTGGTAGCGGGCCGACCCTCTTTGGGGTGTGCACGGACAAACGGGACGCGAACCGTATCGCTGGAGCTATCCCCGACTATCCAACGAGTACCGTGTGCACCGTAGCCGCTGGAGTCGAGCGTTTCGACTGACCGATGCCGGAGAGAAGATCGCCTTGGTGATTCTGCCGCTTCATTTTGATTGTGTGAGCCTGGTTGTCGCAAGGTTGCAGGCACTCGCTGAATTACCCGCCACAAGATTTCTCGCTGCATTCGAAATGAGGTCGAGGGGCGGTTTTTGCATGCCCGGTAAGGGTGTTGCTTCATCCGCGAATCCGATGCGTCATTGACGAACACCCGGTGCTCTTGCTAGAATAGGGACAGATGCCATAGAGGCAAACCTTCAGGGCAGGGTGAGATTCCCGACCGGCGGTGAAAGCCCGCGAGCGCTTCGGCGCAGACCCGGTGTAATTCCGGGGCCGACGGTACAGTCCGGAAGAAAGAAGGAAGCGGATGGCCGGGCGTACGAAGTACGCTCTGGATCTGTCTTGACAACTTAGCGTATGTGCCCTGAAGGATGAATACTCCGTCAGGGTTTTTTTATGGATGTCGACCGGGATTATATGACGCGAGCGCTGGCGTTGGCGGCCAAGGGAAAAGGACGAACGAGTCCGAATCCCATGGTCGGTTGCGTTGTTGTGCGCGACGGGCAGATTCTGGGCGAGGGTTGGCACGCAAAGGCGGGGGAACCGCACGCCGAGGTGATCGCCATTGAAGCGGCGGGGGGCGACATCGTTGGGGCCACAGTCTACGTCACACTGGAACCCTGCGCACACCATGGGAAAACGCCGCCCTGCGCAGATTTGCTGGTGAAGCACCGTCCCGCCAGGGTGGTGGCGGCCATGCAAGACCCCAACCCGCTTGTTGCGGGGAAAGGGCTGGCCTTGTTGCGCGACGCGGGGATTACGGTTGAGACCGGCTTGTGCGAAGGGGAAGCGAGACGCCTGAATGAGGCTTTTATCAAGTACATCACGACGGGCCTTCCGTTTGTGATTGCAAAATGCGCTATGACGCTTGACGGGAAAATTGCGACGCGCACCGGCCACTCGAAGTGGGTGACCGGCGAAAACGCCCGGCGCATGGTACATGAATTGCGCAACGAAGTGGACGGTATTCTGGTCGGCAGCCGGACGGTGATGCTGGACGACCCGAGCCTGACGACGCGTCTCGACAGACCCGATACCCGGGATCCCATTCGCATCCTGTTGGATGCCGGGGCGTATCTGGATGAGAGCCGTCAGGTTTTTCAGACGGAGAGCGATGCCCCGGTCTGGGTGGCGGTCACCGAGGAACGCGACTATGCGAGCGCGGATGCGGTTATTCGGGTCCCCAAGGGCGAGGGCGGCGTCGATATGGGTGCCCTGATGCGGGAATTGGCCCGACGCGGGATCATGTCGCTGCTCATTGAGGGTGGTGGCACCACGCACGCCTCGGCCTTTGATGCGAAGGTCGTGGACAAAGTTGTTTTCTTTGTTGCACCGAAAATAGCGGGTGGCCGCGATGCCATTACCCCGGTCGAGGGATCCGGTGTGGCGACCATGGACGAAGCCATCGCGCTTGAGGGCATGCACGCGACGGCTGTTGGTGAAGACTTGCTCATTGAAGCTTACGTGAAAAGGTAGCGGGATGTTTACCGGAATCATAGAAGAAGTCGGTGTGGTGGCGCGACGGTCGGGCGCGGAATTGGCCGTGCTCGCCGAGATCGTGCTGGAAGACCTGCGCATTGGCGATAGCGTGGCCATTGACGGCGCATGCATGACGGTGGTGGCCCTTAACGACAGTAATTTCGTTGTTCAGGTCTCCCCGGAATCCTTTTCTTGCACGACCCTCGGCCAGTTGCGCCCCGGACATGCCGTCAACCTCGAACGCGCAATGAGCGCAAGTGGCCGCTTTGGCGGTCATTTCATGCAGGGCCATGTGGACGGCATTGGCCGCATCGATAGCATCACCACGCAGGGTGAGTTCGCCGTCTACCGTTTCTGGGCACCGGACGATGTCGCACGCTATCTCGTGCCGAAAGGGTCCGTGGCCATCGATGGCATCAGTCTCACGGTGGTGAGTCCCGAAAACAACACCTTTAGCGTGGCGGTCATCCCGGAGACCTTATCCAAGACGAAGCTCCCGGCAAAGACCAAGGGCGACCCGGTCAATCTCGAGGCCGACCTTTTCGGGAAACACATTTATCACTATATGAAACGTGGCGAGAAGAAGGGAATCTCTCTCGATTTCTTGGCCCGACATGGCTTTGACTCATAAAGGAACGATCGGATGCTTACGCCGATACCGGAAATACTCGAAGAGCTTCGCCAAGGAAAAATGATCATCCTTGTTGATGACGAAGACCGCGAAAATGAGGGTGACCTCGTTGTGGCCGCCGAATTGGCGACGCCTGCGGCCATCAACTTCATGGCCAAATTCGGGCGCGGGCTCATTTGCATGCCCATGACAACCGAGCGCATCAAAATCCTGGGTTTGCCGCCCATGACCGCTGAAAACACCTCCCCCTTCTCCACCGCGTTCCATGTGTCTTTTGAAGCGGCCACGGGCGTGACCACGGGCATCAGCGCGCACGACCGGGCGCATTCCATCCTCGTCGCCGCCGATCCGGGAACAACCGCGCGCGACCTCGTCCGCCCCGGCCATGTCTTTCCCCTCCAAGCCCGTGACGGCGGCGTGCTCGTTCGGGCGGGGCAGACGGAGGGGTCCATCGACCTCATGAAACTGGCCGGACTGCGCCCCGCGTCGGTCATCTGCGAGATCATGAATGACGATGGCACCATGGCGCGTCTACCCGAGTTGAAGGTCTTCGCCAAAGAGCATGGCCTGAAGATTTGCTCGATCGAAGCCCTCATCAAGTATCGGCGCAAGAACGAGCGGCTCGTACATCGTGTGGCCGAGGCCGTACTTCCGACGCGCTATGGACAATTCCGCGTGATCGTTTATGAAACCGAGATCGACGATTTTCAGCACATCGCGTTGGTCAAAGGGGATGTGAGCGACAAAGATGACATCCTTGTCCGGGTCCATTCCGAATGTTTCACGGGCGATGTGCTCGGCTCGTTGCGCTGTGACTGTGGCGGACAACTCAATCAGGCGCTGCGCATCATCGACGAGGCCGACTGCGGTGTGCTTGTGTACCTGCGTCAGGAAGGGCGCGGTATCGGGCTGGTCAATAAAATCAAGGCCTACGCCCTGCAGGACACGGGCATGGACACGGTGGAAGCGAACGTCCACTTGGGCTTTGACCCCGATCCCCGCGAATACGGCATCGGCGCGCAGATCCTCACAGACCTGGGCGTCACGAGCATGCGCATCATCACGAATAACCCTGTGAAACGCGCGGGGATGGAAGGATACGGACTGCAGGTCACGGGTCGGGTTGCCATCGAAATGTCGCCAGGCCCCGACAACCAGAAATATTTGGACACGAAGAAGGAAAAAATGGGACACTTGTTGTCATAGACCAATGCCGAATCGGCACAACCAGAAGGAGTATGAACATGCCGGAAGAACATGGACTCGAAATGGTGTACGCATGCAAGGATGATGAAGAGGCGGAAATCATCGTTGGATACCTCAACAGCAACGGAATCGAGGCCAACATCGACTCGGATCTTCCGCACATCACCTTCCCGGTCGAAGACGACTCCAAAATCTATGTGAACCGGGAAAATGCGGCCCAGGCCCGCGAACTGCTCGCGGCCCGCAATGTCGAGGGTGCCGAGTCCCTCGTGGACGAAGACACCCTGATCATGGACGCCCCCGATTCGAAGGAAGAAGAAGAGTAGCAATACGGCACCGAAACACGAAGGGAATTCACCTATGCCTAAAGTTATCGAAGGAAAATTCGCCGTTCAGGGCAAGACCTTTGGTATCGTCGTCTCACGCTTCAACGAGTTCATCACCAACAAACTCGTCGGTGGCGCGATTGATGCCCTCCGGCGTCACGATGTGCCCGATGAAGCCATCACGGTGGCCTGGACCCCCGGTGCCTTTGAGATTCCGTTGGTTGCCCAGAAGATGGCCGCATCCGGAAAGTACAGCGCCGTGCTTGCGCTTGGATGCGTCATTCGGGGCGGCACCCCCCACTTTGAATACGTCGCCGCAGAAATGGCTAAGGGCATCGGACAGGTTTCCATGCAGACCGGCGTACCCGTGACCTTTGGCGTGCTCACGACCGACAACATCGAGCAGGCCATTGAGCGGGCCGGTACGAAGGCGGGAAATAAGGGTGTTGACGCAGCCATGGCCGCCCTTGAGATGGTCAGCCTATTGGAGCAACTCGACGCGTGAGTAATCTTCGTTCAAGACCGGCCGCGCGGGATCGGGCCTTGCAATTCCTCTTCGGGCTGGAGTTCACCAAGTACCCTTGGGAAGGCGAGGTCGATGATTTCTTTGAGGTCAACCCCGCCAAACCGTCGGTTCGACACTACGCGGAAGCGCTCATACGCGGCGTCTGCGAGCATCAGGACACGTTGGACGAGAGCATCTCGGCCGCCCTCGAGCACTGGAGTCTCGACCGCATCGGCTGTATCGAGCGAACCGTCCTGCGAATTGCCCTGTACGAGATGCGCCACCGGGAGGATGTCCCGCCCCCTGTGGCCATTAACGAGGCTGTCGACCTGGCAAAACGCTTCGGATCTGAAGAGGCCCCGCGCTTCGTCAACGGGGTGCTCGATCGCCTGCGCAAACAACTCGAAAACGGAAAGGAATAAGCAACCATGTCAGAAATAAAGCCCCAGTCTTATGAGAACCACTCCCGCTTCCCCACCACCTTCATGGTGTGCGCGGGACTTTTTCTGGTCGCCTTGCTCGTGGGAATTGTCATCAGCGGCGCCGCTGGTTTTTCCATCGGCTGCGTCGCGTCCATATTCCTGCTCGCGATTACCCGCACCTATGCGCTCACCCTTCAGGATCGCATCATCCGGCTTGAAATGCGGGTGCGGCTCAATCAGGTGCTTCCGGAAGAACTGCGACCCCGAATCGCTGACCTCCAAATCAAACAATTGGTCGCGTTGCGTTTCGCGTCCGACGCGGAACTACCGGCGTTGGTGAGCAAAGTACTCAGTGAGAACATCCAGAGCCAGAGCGATATCAAGCGTCTGGTGCAGGATTGGCAGGCCGACCACCACCGCGTTTGATCGTTTTTGACGGACCGTTGTGAGCGCCGGCAGCACGCTGGCGGGGAGCGGGTTCCTTATGCGCAGGTATGCTATCGCTTGGGTGTGCGCCACGGCTGCGGTCGTGGCGGCGCTCGCGGTGGCCGGATACCGGGGATGGGGCCAGAGCCCCGCGCCCACGGACGCTTTGACGACGCGCGCCGTTGCCCTTCTGGAAGAGGATCCCAGCGCATGGGACTTGCCCACGCAGAACGCCGTGCGAGCTGCGGCTGCGGCTTTGGCGGATGGGACCCCGAAATCGGCGGGGGAACACTTCGTGCTTGCCGCGCAGTATGAGCGGGAGTCCAACCTTGCCGCCGCCGAAGCCCATCTGCGAAGGGCCATCAAGGCCGACCCGAATTGGGCTGCGGCCTATGCGTCTCTCGGCAGCATTCTCGGTCGACAGACGGTGGGACGTGCAGGGGAAGCCAAAACCCTCCTCGCGAAAGCGATTGAACTCAAGCCCGGATGGGGACGACCGCACAACCTGCTCGCCATTGTGCTTCGGGGTGAGGGGCGAACGAAGGAAGCCGAAGCGGAATGCGTCGAAGCCATTCGCCTGAACCCGAACGACCCTGCCGCCCACAACAACTATGCAAACCTGCTGGTGCAACAGAAGCGATACGAGGAGGCTGAAAAGGAGTACCGAACGGCGGCAGGGGCCAATCCGAACCACGCGAAACCGTATTATAACCTCGCCTGCCTGTGCAGCCTCATGGGCAAAAAAGAGGAGGCCCTGAAAAACCTGTCGATCGCCTTGGAGCGCGCCCCCTCATTGCGCAGTCAGGCCAGCACCGATACGGATTTTGATACCCTGCGCGAAGATTCTGAATTTCAGAAGATGGTCTACGGTGAAATCTTCGCCGAATAAGTCCACGGAATGCACCCCGCTCATATAATGTTAAACCGCAAGTAGCAACCCGAAACCGAGTGAAAAAGGAAATGCCAAAATGAAAACACGTTCCATCATGCTGTGCGCTCTGGCTGGAATAGCCATCACGGGCCTCTCCCTCGGCGCGGCTTGGGCTGCCGATGCCAAAGCCGCCACCGGCGACCCTTACCCCTTGGACACCTGCCCGGTCACCGGAGAAAAACTGGGTGCTATGGGTGACCAGATTATTGAAACCATCAACGGAAGAGAAGTGCGCTTCTGCTGCGCCGGTTGCGTATCAAAATACAAGGCCAAGACGGCCGAATACGACAAGAAAATGGACGCCGCCATTGTCGAGCAGCAAAAGGCTCTCTACCCGCTGGACACCTGCGTGGTGCTGGGCGGAAAACTGGATGCGATGGGCGGTGGGGTCGATTATATCTACCAAAATCGCCTCGTCCGGTTCTGCTGCAAGGGCTGCATCGGTAAATTCGAAAAGGAACCCGGGAAGTATCTCGCGATACTGGACAAAGCAGTGATCGAAAAGCAGAAAGCCGAATATCCCCTTGACACCTGCATCGCTTCGGGTGAAAAACTGGGTGGATCGATGGGTGAACCCGTCGACTTCGTGATGAATAATCATCTGTTCCGGCTTTGCTGCGCGTCCTGCGCCGATAAGCTCAAGAAAGACCCGATCAAGTATACCAAGATCTTGGATGATGCCCGGAAGGCAAAGGCGCAAACCCCGAAGAAATAGCGGTCGCATTGCTTGGGGCGCGCATTCCAAGTACACTACGCGCAGGGTTTGTGGGAGTTTGCTGCATGTTTCTTAGTGCGCTGTGCCTGTGTTGTATGGCTGCGGCAGAAATGCCGGGTGTTCCCGTGCGCGCGGCGAACGAAGAACTGCGGGGCTTCCTCACGCAGGCGGTGGAGCACAGCCCTTCGTTACAAGCGCAGTATCAGGCTTGGCAGGCGGCGCTCCAGCGAATTCCGCAAGCAAAATCCCTGAGCGACCCCATGTTCACCTTCGGGCAGTCCATCACCGCCGATGCCTTTGCGCCACGCATGACACTGCAACAATCCTTCCCGTGGTTCGGCGCGCTGCGTGCCCAAGGCGACAAGGCTGCGGCCGAGGCCGAAGTCGCTTTGCAGGCCTTCTTCGTGCAGCGCGACATGCTCTTTCTCGAGGTCAAGCAAACCTATTACGAGCTGGGTTTTCTCGCCGGACAAATCCAAGTCATGGAAAATCAGATCGGGATTATGTCATTCATGGAGGATCTGGTCCGCTCGAAACTCGCGCTGGGCCTCGCCATGGATGATGAACTCATGCGCGTGTCGATGCGAAAGACAGGCATGGAGGATCGCCTCAAGCAGATGAACGGCATGAAGACCGTGCTTGATGCCCGGCTCGATGCGGCCATCGGACTTGAAGAAAACAAAGAGCGACCGTGGCCGGCTGAACTGCCCGAACCGCCCGAAGCCCCCGCACTGGACGACATTGTCGCCCACCTCCAAAAGGCCAATCCGGAACTCGACCGGTTCGACGCCATGCAGAAAAGCTGGGAGGAACAGGCGCGTGTCGCGAAGAAGCAAGGACTCCCCAACCTTACCCTCATGCTCGACTACACGGTGGTTCCATCGCCGCCCGATACCAAGTTCAGGGGCCGTGATGCCTTTACCGCGCTCAACACCGTGGGCAATTCTGTTTCCAAGGCGGATACCACGGGCATGACCACCGGCACCACCTCAACCGGCATGGGAAGCACCTCCACCGCCATGCCCACCGCATCGACCACCACCATGGCGAATACCAGTGGTCGCGACGAGGTCATGCTGTCGCTGGGTCTCACCCTGCCCATCTGGCGCAAGCGCATCCGGGCAGGCATCGAGGAGGCCAACCTGCAGGCGGACGCGGTTCTCCACGAAAAACAACGGGCCACCCATGATTTGCGGGCACAAGCCCAGGAAGCCATCTTTAACCTGCAGGACGCCCACCGTCGGCACAAGCTGTATGGCGAGACACTCGGCCCGCAGGCGCTGCGTGCCCTCGACAGTATCCAGCAAACCTATGCCAGCGGTCCCGGCGACACCCGAATCCTAGATGTCCTCGATGCGGAGCAAACGCTCCTCGATTTCAAACTCGAAGAAGCCCGCGCCCTGCGCGATGCGCGGCTGGCCACCGCTGAGCTGGAAAAAATCACCGGCGGTACCTGGCCCGATGCCGATGCCCCTCCCACGGTGCAGGAAGCGAAGCCGGAGTAGTCACGTCAAATTTGCGAACATGCACAAAGGCACCAGGAAAACGTTGCTTCCTGGTGCCTTTGTGCATGCGCGGCAACAAAAGTTGCGCTGCGATCAATGGCGCGATTTACGCGCTCAGACGGGGAATCATCCCATCCCCGGTGGCTTCGTTGTAATCCTGAGCGACCATGACGAGCGCACCCAGGATCACATGCTCAATCGAGACTCCCAAATCTCGCGCGTAGTTTCTCAACGCCTTTTCCACCTGTGGACGGGTTTCCAGAATGCTTTTCACACGTTGGTCAATCGGAATTTCAATCGCGGTGGTCAGTGTCGAGTCCATGGTGTCGGTCTCCGTGAGGTTGGCCTTCAGTTCTGTAGGGTATATCGAACAATCAGGCAATAAACTTGAGCGGAGAGTTTGTTATTGGGGAAACAATCAGGAACGCACGCAATAAACGTGCAATCGCATTAGCGCGCTTGCTTGCGCAGCGTTTCAAACGTTGCCGGGTAGACAATTGAGCGCCCATAGCTTAAACTAAGCGCAAGGATGTTTGGATTACTGCGCTACCGACAAGAACCGACAGGAGGACTTCCGTCATGAAGCGTTTTCGTATGGGTATGGTCTGGGCCCTGATGGGCTTGCTATCGCTTGGTGTCTGTACTTTTGCAACCGCAGAGGTCGCGCCCTGGTATCTCGAACAGGCGGGGCGCACCCATGGAATTTGTGTGGTCATTGTTGACGGGGATTCCAACCCAGCGCTTGAGGTGGTGGCAAAGACCTCCTTTCTGGTGCATCTGCTCGCAAGACAACCCGGTGCGGTGCAATCGGCCCTAGATGCCGCTGAAACCAACAAGTGGTCGCAGGATCGGCTCATCGCCGAAAACTGGGGCAAGACCTCACTCCCCCATGCCGACAACACCGTGGACTTGGTCTTGGGCTTTGTTGCGGAAACGCCCGAACTGGCGACCGAGGCTGAGCGCGTGCTATCGCCCGGCGGCAAGGCTGTTTTCGGGTTGCCGCAACCCGGTACTTTCCGCGTGAAGCCCGCCCAAGCGGGCGTGGATAACTGGACCCATTGGGAACACAGTCCCGACAACAACCCCGTCTCGAATGACACGGTCATCAAGGCGCCTTACACGACCCAATGGATGGGCGGCCCTTATTACAATACGATGCCCGCGATTACCACGATTTCCAACGGTCGCATGTTTACCGCAATGGGCCACATCGCCCACCACGAACGCGAAGAGCCGTGGCTCAATACCCTGCTCGCGCGCAATGGTTACAACGGCTCGGAATTGTGGCGCAAGAAACTTCCCGACGGCTACATGGTGCATCGGTCGGCTTTTGTGGCCCAACCGGACACGTTCTACATGATTGACCCCAGTGGCGACGGCTGCCTGATGCTGGATCCTGAAACGGGTGCTGAAAAAGGCCGTGTACGCACACCCGAGGTTCCCGGAACATGGAAATGGATCGTGTTGCAGGATGGCGTATTGTATGCCTTGGCGGGCCAACAGGCGGATCCCGGCGAAACGACTATTGTGCGCAGCAAAATGCCGGCTTGGAGCTGGAGCGAATTGAGCGCGGGGTATTATATGGATCGCGTTCCTTGGGGCTTCGGTGAAACCCTGCTGGCCTATGACCTCGCCGCGAACAAAGTGCGATGGACCCATCAGGAAAAACCCGGCACGGTGGATTCGCGTGGTCTGGCTATGGGTGGCGGCAAGCTGTTCTTCTATGCGCCAGAATCCCGACTTGGCTGCCTTGATGCGCAGACCGGAAAAGAGGTCTGGCTCAATGAAGACCCAGAAACCCGCCAACTCATCGAAAAGAAGGGCGAGGGACTGAGCTCGACCCCGGGCTTCCGTTCCTGCGCCACCTGTGTTTATTCGCCGGACGTGCTGTTTTATCAGGGACAAACCCTTGAGAACGTGGTGGCGATTTCCACGGCCGACGGGAAGCGCCTGTGGCACCGCCCCAAGACCTCGAGCAATCCCAATGTCCTCTATTTGGACGGCAAGGCACTGGTGGGCATCGGCCCCGATGGCAGCACCTTATCCCTTGACCCCAAGACCGGGGAAACGATCGCCGATCTTGGTTTCAAGAAGCGCTCGTGCGCCCGATTGACCGCCACGCCCGATTCCCTGTTTGTCCGGGGATGGCCGGAAGGGGTCACCCGCTATGACCGCGCCTCCGGCAAGATCACCTTTGACGGCGCGATGCGACCCGCGTGTAATGATGGCATTGTCGGCGCCAACGGCCTGCTGTACATCGGTCCGTGGCCCTGCGACTGCGGACTCGCGCTCATCGGCACGGCGGGACTCTGCTCGGCGAAGCCCATCACCGCAGAGCCGGTTGAATCGCGACTGTTCTACGATCCCAAGCCGCGAACGGAGGATCCCTCCGCTGTTTCGGATCAAGATTGGTCCGCCCACCGGGGGGGGAACCGCCACACCGGCGCAAGCAGCGCCGAGCTTTCCGGGCGACTTTTCCCGCTATGGACGACCGCGCCGATACGCCCGTTCCTACCCACCGCGCCCGTGTGCGCGTCCGGCCGAATCTATGTGGCGGGTGATGATGGCGCAGTGCGGGCCTACGATGCCAATGCCGGTCTGCCGGTCTGGACCTATGCCACGGCGGGGCCGATACTCGTTGCGCCCACCTGCTGGAATGGGCGAGTATTTGCGGGTTCGGGCGACGGCGCTGTCTATTGCCTCGACGCGCAAAGCGGCGAGCTGATATGGCGATTCCAGGCGGCCCCCATTGAGCGCCGCATCATGCTGTACGGCCGCTTGTGCTCGAATTGGCCCGTGCATACCGGCATCGTGATTGAGGACGGTACCGCATATTTTGCAGCCGGTTTCATTGATTCCGACGGCACGTATGTCTACGCCTTGGACGCGAACACCGGCGCAGTGCGTTGGGTGAATGATGCCACCGGGCATCTCGATGAAGCCCTGCGCAAAGGCGTGTCCGCGCAAGGCACCATGACTATCCAAAGCGGGAAACTGTGGCTTGCGGGCGGCAATATCATGGGCCCGTCCCCCTTTGACCTCAAAACCGGCGAATACCTTGGCGAAAAATCGGTGGGCACCGGCGCACCCCGTGCAGATCGGGGCGAGGAACTCGCCGCCTTCGGGGACCAATGGATTCTGCTTGGTGGGCGTCTTCGGTATTCTGCTATGGAAAATGTGGTTAGTCCATCATCGTATTACCTCACCCTCGACGGACGTCCCGTGCGTGATGCAGGGAAAGGTAGTGTAACCCCGGTTTGGGATGGCGAAGATTTCGTCTACTTGCCCGGTCGCGAATCAGCACCCCGGGCTTATCGTGCGAATGAGCTTTGCGACAGCATGGCGACCTACAAGGATCCGAAGCAATTGTCCGCAAAATGGACCGCTGATTCCCTCGGCAACGCTTTGACTACAGGCATGGCACTCGGCGGGAAATACGTGGCGGTGACCTTTGCTACCCAAGCGCCACGCACCCTGTGGTATAGCCACGCCATCACGCTGATCGACCGCGCCACGGGTGCGCTGACCGCCCGACAGGAACTCCCCGCGACCCCACGGATGAATGGGATGGCCATCGACCGCGATGGTCGTCTCCTGCTGGCACTGGAAGACGGCCGCATCATGTGTTTTGCCAGTGAAAAGGCCTTTCAATCCTATGTGAGTCAGGTGTCTGAGGAACTCAAGACCGGGAAGCGAGACCGCGAGGCGGGTATACAAACACTTCGTGGCTTGCTTGACGGGGTGCATGACGCCCCGGGGCAGACCCTGGTCTGCAAGGCGCTGGCTGAAACCGGTTTTGATCTCTACGCGGAGGCAAAGCAAAACGGGGCCGTGCGCGTATGGCAGATCACCGGGCCGGTTCCCTTCGATGGCGTTCAGAATGGCATCGACAAAGCATGGATCGGGGAACCCGACATTGACCTCGCACGCCCCATCAAGACCGACAGCCGACCGCTGGCGTGGATTGAATACCGCACGCAGGATGCCAAGGGAAAGGTGAATCTCGTTCGCATTCTGGGCGAAGAATCCTCCGTCGCCGCCTACGCCTACACTGAGATCCAGCTTCCCGAGGCGGGCAACTATGTTGTCAAAATCGGCAGCAATGACGGCGTGAAGGCTTGGTTTAACGGGCAGGAAATAGACCGGCAGGATGTCGCGCGCGGCTATCGGGCTGACGAAGACGAATGCCCGGTCACCGCGAAGGCGGGAAAGAACACCCTGCTGCTCAAGGTGACGCAGTTAGGCGGAAGATGGCACATGGGTGCGCGTATTGCGCACCCGAATGGCTTGCCGGTGGTATTCGAACAGTAGACACGGCTGCCGCGTCCGGGTTTCGCGTAAACCGAGTATAGCCAAAGCGACTGGAACCCTTTTCTACAATTGGGAGTGATTTATGGGCCGGACAATTCGAGCCTCACTTTTGTTTGCGGCGGTGCTTTTCTGTACCTATGCCGGGGCGCAGTTAAGCTTGAGCACTCCCGAACTGAGCGTTCAGGCCGTTTCCGAGACTGATTCGGCCATCCCTGGCCAGCCCTTGCGTATCCTGCTTGATTGCACCCTGCCCGAGGGTTGGCATGTGAACGCGAACAAGCCGCTGGAAGAATTCCTCATCCCCACAGAAGTGTCCATCACACCCTCGCCATCGTTTAAGAGCGTCCAGATTGTCTATCCACCGGCAAAGAACATCAAGCTGTCCTTTGCCGATACCGAGATGGCGGTCTATGACGCTGAGTTCCGTATCGGGCTGGTGGTGACCTGGGCGGACGGCGTGGCTCCCGGCAACTATCCCCTTTCCGTCTCCGTGCGCTATCAGGCCTGCAACAACACCTCCTGCATGTCGCCAAAGACGCAGACCATCGATATTCCCTTGCGCGTTGCCGAGGCTGGGAAAACAGGTACCCCGCAACGGCCCGAATGGTTCTCTGCGTTCCTGTGGGATACGGCCCCGTCTTCTACAACCACCCCGGCGGTCACCGCCCCCGTGGTTGCGCCCCCGGTTCCGCAGTCTGCCCCGCAGTCCTTTCAGGAACTGGTAAAAGGCTTTGAGGTCGCCGGACAGACCTTCGGCTATCAATCCCCAGCCGCCTTCCTTGCGTTTCTCGACCGTGCGGAGGGCAAAGCGCCCGCCACACCCGAGGGCTTCGCCGGAATGGGCGGGTGGATGGTCGTTTTGCTGGTTCTGGCAGGTGGACTTGCCCTCAACCTCACGCCCTGCGTTCTGCCGCTGATCCCGATCAACATCGCGATCATCGGGGCGGGCGCGCGCGCGGGTTCCAAGACCCGGGGCGCGGTCCTGGGTGCCGCCTATGGCCTTGGCATTTCCGCAGTGTACGGTGCGCTTGGGCTGCTCGTGGTGCTGGGGCTTTCTGCGGCCTTCGGAACCATCAACGCCTCCCCTTGGTTTAATGCGGGCATTGCCCTGCTCTTTGTTGTGCTCGGCTTGGCCATGTTCGACCTGATCTACATCGATTTCTCGAAGTATCAGGCCAAGGTGTCGCTGCGCCGAAACGATACGGGCAGTTTTCTGGTAGCCTTTGCGATGGGTGGATTGTCCGCGCTGCTCGCGGGCGCATGCGTGGCCCCCGTTGTGATTTACACCTTGGTCTATGCGCAGGATTTGTACAGTCAGGGCCAGCACGCCGCCCTGCTGCTCCCCTTCCTGCTCGGGGTGGGCATGGCCCTGCCCTGGCCTATTGCCGGTGCTGGACTTTCCATGTTGCCCAAGCCCGGTGGATGGATGAACACGATCAAACACACCTTCGGCGTATTCATCCTGGCTTTCGCCGCGTACTACGCCTACGAGGCCTATGGATTGTTCCGCCTCTCGGCCCACGAACCTTCACCGCAGGCCCAAGCGGCTTCCGGCGATTGGGGGCAGAATGTGGACGAGGGTTTGCGCCGTGCGCAGGCGGAAGGGAAGCCGGTGCTCATTGATTTCGGGGCCGCTTGGTGCAAGAACTGTCTCGTGATGGAAGAGACCACGCTGCGCGATACCCGCGTACTCGACCGCAGCAAGGACTACGTGAAGATCAAGTGCGACTGCACCGACCCCGATGCCTCGCCCCAGCGGGAGATTTCCGCCCACTTCGAGGTGAAGGGACTGCCCACTTATGTGGTGCTGCGACCGAAGCGATAACCCAGAAAACGGTAGATGAGTTTCGCGGCGAGATATTGGGGATAGTGGATTTCTGTCAGGGGCGACAGCTCGTTCACGTCCAAACCCACCACCTCGCGCTCGGCACACAGGCGTTGCAGAAGCGCATTGATTTGCAACCAGGAAAGACCACCGGGTTCCGGGGTGCCCGTGGCGGGCATCCAGAAGGGCTCGAGCACGTCGCAGTCCAAGGTGATATACACCCGCTTGCTGCAGGCACGCACGATATCACCGGCCCAATCCTCACCAGCCAGCGCGCGCGCCTGAATGGCTTCGCCATAAAACACCGGGATGCCCAGCGACTCCGAGCGTTGGCGTTCCTCGCGGCATTGGCTGCGAATACCGACCTGCACCATTCGGTCGTGAAAATCGAGCACCCGCGCCATCGCGCAGGCGTGGCTCCACGGATTGTCCTCGTACGCCTCACGCAAATCACTGTGAGCATCGAGCTGCAGCACCGTGACCTCGTCGAAATGCTTCACATGGGCGCGTATCGAGCCGGTGACCGAGGAATGCTCGCCACCCAGCGTGAAGACAAACTTGTCCCGAACCAGCCACGACGCCACCTCGCCGCAAAGATTTGCATCCAATGAAGGTGCGTCCACCGACTCCGTCTCAAGGGGGAACAACGTGGCAAGACCGCCGCAAAAGCCCCGAGGCTCGAAACCCAGTGTTGCATCGAAGAACTCGACCTGATGCGAGGCCTCCAGGATGGCTTCCGGGCCCCTGCACGAACCCTGCCCGTACGAAGACGTATGTTCGTAGGGTACCGGCAGAAAAACGCACCGTGCGCTATCCGGGGCGACCGAGTCTTCCTCGGGAATTCCCAAAAAACCGTCAAGCGAGGACATGAATTCCTGCATGGATTTGGATCCTTAAAAAAACCGGGCACCGCCTGATATTCAAGCGGTGCCCGTAACCAATGAACTAAACTAGACTGCGACAGCTATCCGTCCGTCTTTGGCCGCCTGTATCGATTCCATGGTGAACCGAGGTACCTGCCGCACCGAGACGTCGCCCAAGTCCAACTCCTCTTGGAGGTACTTGAGCACATCCGCCGGATCCGTGCTCCCGCACGTAAACACATCCAAAGCAATCAAGCCGAGATCCGCATACGTGTGTGCCGAGCAGTGGCTTTCGTCCAAAAGGACAACCGCCGTGAATCCGGGGGGGGAATTGTGGCCGAACTTATATCGAACCTGTGAAACAACAGTGGCGCCCGCCTTTTCGGCGGCGCAGGCCATAGCGTTCAACACTCTCCTGTCATCGAGACAAAGGTCGCGAGAAACGTTACAGCAATCAACTAAGAGATGTCTGCCCTTTTCCAACGCATAAAACCTCCTCTAGCACTGTATAAACAGCACCTAGAGCCGCCTTACGCCCGGAGCGTAGCTCTGAGGAGGCTTGGGGACGGCTGACCACGGTTAAGAACCCACCACAACGCGGACAATTGTACCTTTTTTCTGGCCCTAATTCAAGTCTTTCCTTCGATTTTTTTGTCGCGAAATGAGTCTCCCGTAACCCTATTCCAACCAAGTCTCAAAAACCGCCTCGATGTTCGCCCGGGGATCCCGATTTCCCCATTCACACTGGGCAATCACCCCACCCCGCCCGTCGTCCAGCGCCGTACGAACCCGGCGAACGGCCGCCTGTACGTCCGGCACCGTTCCGAAGGGAAGCGTGTCTTGGCGGGATATTTCACCCCAAAAAGTGATCTTGCCCTTAAAATCTTTCGCCAATTGTTCGATGTCCATGCAAAAAATCTGGGTGTTCACGGCGTCGACCCCGATTTCAATGAGGTCGGGAATAATAGAGGCGATATGCCCGTCGGAATGAAAGAAGACCGCCTTGCCCGCCCGCTTAATCTCGTTACAATAGGCTTGGTACAGCGGCTTGTAAAACTCCCGCCACAATTGCGGGGAAATGAGGAGATTGTGCTGCGTACCCCAGTCGTCCATGAAACCTATTGCATCGACATCGGTTTTGGCCATCATCATGATGTTGCGCAGTTCGAATTCGAAAATCATGTCCCGCAGTTCAAACAATTCCTTGGGTTGCCAGGCGAGATCCATGAACAGGTTCTCTGTGCCGCGCAAGAACTGCATGCGCTCGAAGGGTCGCGCCCAAGAACCCATGCGCACAAACTTGGTGGTCTCCGCGCAACTCGGATTGACCTCGGTGAAATCCGCGCCAGAAAGCAATTCCCACGGCGGTTGCCAGTGGCCCAAGGAACTCCAGTCCGTCAGAGGTGGATTCTTCACCTCGCCGCAAACGCCCGGCTCGGCTACGCTCCATTCGCAACCCCACTCATCCACATAGGTGCCCACCTCCGCCACCGTGCCCCGCACCAGACTCGACTCTCCGTATTTGAAACGGGGGCCCGTGAAATCGCCAGGATACTTCTGCAGCAGGGCGTCATATTCTTCTTTGCGATAATTGGTGACCCCGGCCAGCGCCCAGAGGTCGCGCGGGGCGCGATCCGGACCCTCAAACCGAAGTGTCTTCCATACCCGTTCACGGGACGTCATCGGCATTCCTCCTTTTTGTCGGCAATAGGAACAAAACTCCCATGATTTATACTCCCATGGTGGCAAGCCCGTCAAGGTTTCGCTGTGCGAAGCATGGGCAGGGCGAGGCTTTCGCCCCGATGCGGCACAGACCTCCCCGCCCGTGCTAGAATTCACCCCTCATTAACCAAGGAACACTACATGGCCTCCCTATCCCCCGCCCTGCTTATTTTCGATATCGACGGAACCCTGTTCCAGACCCATCTTGTAACCGTCCCGGCGGTGCAGCGCACCTTTGCCGATTTCGGCCTGCCAATTCCAGCGGATGAAAAAATCCGCTCATTTTTCGGTCGACCGGTGGCCGAATACGAAGACTGGCTGGCGGAGCAATGCCCGCCAGAGCAGGCCGCGCAAATTGTCGAAGCCACCAACCAGAAAGAATTGGCTCTGGTTGGCGAGACCGGCGAGCTCTATCCCGGGGTTCGCGAACTCCTGCAAAAATTATTTGAGACCGGGCACTGCTTGGCCATCTGCTCCAATGGGCCCGTGGCCTATGTGGCCGAGTTTGTGCGTGCCCACGGCCTCACGCCACTGTTCCGCAAGGTGCTTGCGCGGGGGACCCACTACGAAAGCAAAACCGTGATGGCGGCGGAGGTGCGGGACGAATTCCCCGGACTGCCCCTGGTGGTCATTGGCGATCGGCAGGATGATATCGAAGCTGCGCACGCGCTGGGCGGGGTGGCGGTTGCGGCGGCGTACGGTTTCGGTGCGGAACATGAGCTGTGCGGTGCGGAGGTCGTTATCCATGCTTTCGGCGAGCTGCCCGGGGCGCTGCGCGCCTTACTGCCCGCTCACTTCAAGGGCGAATAAGAACCGGTGTTCCGGAGGGGCATCGTTGGAACAAGGTTTCGGCGTCCTGCTCCCGCATGCGGATGCAGCCTCGGCTCTTGTCCTTGCCTATCGAGTCCTCCTCCTTCGTCGGATGGATGCCGTAGGGAGTGGGGCCCTGATTGTTTTTGAGTCCCATCCAGCGACCCCCCAACGGATTCTTGGGATCCCCCGCCTTGACACGACGTCCCCGGTTGTTCCAGTCCGGCGTGGTGAGTTTATTGGCTATCTGAAATTCTCCGTCGGGCGTTTCCGCGCCGAGCCCCACGGGAAACATTGCCATCGAGCGATTGTTCTTCAGCAGCTCCAAGGTGTGGTCGGATTTGTCGACGATGATCTTGAATTCAGGTTTGGTCTCTGTCGGCGTTCCGGATGGATTCGCGAAGTTCAATGGCACAAACATTCCCGACAAGGGACCCGCCTTCCCCGTCCCGGATCGAATCTGGCGGGCATAATCGCCCGCTAGCCTGCGCCAAGGCGCGGCAACGCCCGTGGCACCCTCCAGTCCAGATAGACGTTCCAGCGCGGTGTTCTTTTTGCCTGCTTGCACCAAGGCCTCAGCCTCACCCAAACGCGCGATAAACCGCTCTTGAAGGGGCTGCTCGACATCCAGCGCAAGTGCGGCGAAGCGTTCGACCGCTTCCTCGGGCTTTCCCATTTCCATCATGCGCTGGGCATGGGCAATCTCGACTTGGGGTGGAACTTTTACCCCTTGATCCTTGCGAAGGGTGTTGCTGTGTACACTCCGGGCCGATTTTACCGGGGCGCACGCGCGCATGAGCAGAAAAAGGAAACAGGCAATCAGCGCTAGCAGGACGAGCATTCGGCGGCGATCCACCTTGTCCGCATCCGGTGGGGTCGCGGACTGAAAGTGCACCACGGGCAGTTCCACCATGGACACCGGTGCGCCGACTTTTGCGGGGGGCATGCTGTGCTGGATGGCTGAAAAAGTCTGCGAAGGCAACATGGAAATTAGCTGGATCCCCATCGCCCATTCACCACGCCCGAGGGGTCGCACATGGGCCACGCGGCCCCGTCCCCGAAAGACATCGATGTTTTCTATGCGGTTCTTTGGATAGATGTCGAGGTCGAGTTCTTCACCGGGTTCGACCTTTACGTGGCAGTGGATCTGAAGCCCGTCTGAACTGATATCCACCACCGTACCCTGCCCCATCATGCCCCGCTCATACGAGGAAAACAGGGCGTGACGCGCCGTGGGAGCACGATGGCGGCCCCGGCGATTTGAACCTTCTTCCCTGTTTTCCGGCTCGGGCATACTTGTTCCTTTCACAAAATCAGTATACCAGTTTTATAAACGGAGAAAAGGGGGCCGTTCAGGGTAATTGCACCGGAGCTGCGCGATGGGTTTCGGGGGAGGTACTTATGTTAAGGCAACAGAATTTACTCATCCTCGGCGGAGGCTGCGCCGTATTCCTTCAACTTGTTGCGCAGGGTGCGCACACTGATGTCCAGCAGCTCGGCGGCCTTGGTCCGGTTCTGCCCGCAGTGTGCGAGGGTTTCAAAGATGAGCTGCCGCTCCATCTCCGCCACCGTCATGCCGGGCGTGAGCTTACCTCCCCCAGCCGCAATACCGGATCCAAATGCGAACTGCGGAATGTCTAGAACGATGCCACTGGAGAGGACTACGGCCCGCTCAATGGCGTTCTGCAATTCGCGCACGTTGCCCGGCCAGGGATAGTCCAGAAAGGCCTGCCGGGCCGAATCGGAAAAACCGCGAATCGTGCGCCCGTTTTCACGGTTGAACCGCTGCAGGAAATGATCCATCAATTCTGGGATGTCTTCCTTGCGCTGGCGCAAGGGCGGCAGGGCCAGCGTGATGACATTGAGGCGGAAAAAAAGGTCTTCGCGAAAGCTTCCCTCGCGAACGGCCTGTTCGAGATCGCGATTGGAGGTGGCGATGATCCGGGTGTCCACTTGGATGGTTCGCGTGCCGCCGACGCGTTCAAATTCCCGCTCCTGCAAGGCCCGGAGCAGCTTGGGCTGCAATTCCAACCCGATCTCGCTGATTTCATCGAGCAGTAGTGAACCGCCATCCGCCAGTTCAAACCGCCCGATCTTTCGCTCGTGCGCGCCGGTGAACGACCCTTTTTCGTGGCCGAAAAGCTCGCTTTCGAGAATCCCGGCGGAGAGCGCTGCGCAATTCACACGGATGAAGGGCTTGTTACGGCGGTTGCCCGATTCGTGAATGGCACGTGCGGCCAATTCCTTGCCCGTACCACTTTCCCCGCGCACCAGGACGGTGGCGCGACTGTCCGCGATCCGCTGGATTTGTTCCTGGACGGAGCGCATGTCCGAACCCTTGCCCACCATGCCGCCCGAGCCATTACGCCCGGCTAGTTCCCTCCGCAGATAGGCATTTTCCGCTGACATGCGCACAGTGTCCAGCGCACGGGACACAACGAGTTCCACGGTGTCCGGGGTAAACGGTTTGAGGATATAGTCGGAGGCACCAGCCTTGAGCGCGGTCACAGCGGTTTCAATGGTTCCGTAGGCCGTCATTACGACCACCGGCGTCGTGGAGGAGGCCAGCTTAACCTGACGCAGCACCTCCAAGCCATCCATGGGAGTCATCTTCAGGTCGGTGATAACGAGGTCGGGACTTTGCGCCTCGAGCAGACGCAACCCTTCGGCACCGCCATTGGCGGTGTCCACGTCATAGCCTGCGCGCAGCATTGCCTCCTGCACATACTCGCGCATTAACCCATCGTCATCGATTACCAGAATTCGGTATTTTGCCATACGGCCAAGCCTCCATCACCCCCGTAGTGTAACGGCTTAGCCCCTTGGGATGCGAATGGCGTGTTGAGTGAACGTTGGGGGACTACCCAAGGGTTGCTCGCGCATCCTTGCCTTTGACATGGCGTTGTCGAAGGCATTCCGCCAACGCGATTCCGGCACACACCGAGGCGTTCACGCTGGTAATCGCGCCGGTCATGGGTACCCGCAAACGGAAGTCGCAGTGCTCATAGACCAACCGCCGAATGCCTTTCCCCTCGCTGCCGATGACGAGCGCAATGCGACCGGTGAGATTGGCATCCCAAAGCACTTGCTCCGCATCGGCCTCCAAGGCGGCAATCCAAAAGCCTTCCTTCTTGAGGGTTTCGAGCGCGGTCGTGATATTGACCACGCGGACGAGGGGTAGATACTCCATGGCTCCCGCAGCCGACTTGAGCGCGGCAGCGGAAATGGGGGCTGCGCGATCTTTGCCAAAGATCGCGCCCACCGCCCCGCAGGCTGCCGCAGAACGCACAATCGCGCCGAAATTGTGGGGATCCTCAATGCCATCGAGCACAACAACAACGGCATCCGGGTCTTTCACCCGGGCCAACCAGTCTTTGATGCCATACACGGGCAGGGGATCGGCCCGTAGAATCACCCCTTGGTGGGGGCCACCCTGCGCGATGCGGTCGAGTTCAATCCTCGACACCTCCTCCACCGGGAGCGACCCGGCGGCGGTTCTGAGCGCATCCAGATCCCGGGCACCACGCAGCACAAACAACTTGCGCGCCGGGCGCGTTCCGGCGCGCAGACATTCCAGCACGGGAATTCTCCCCGTCACAATATCCAATATTTTGTCATTCACTGTAGCTCGTGCACTTCCTTGAGTTTTTCCGCGCGAAGTCTCAAATTCTCGTTGTCTGGCACGCGGTCGTCTATGTCATGCGCATTGGCGGCCATCAATTCCTGGAGGATGGTGTAACTCTTTTGGTAATCCTCCAGCTTTTCATAACAACGGGAGATTCGGTGCTTGTTGTTCCAATAGTTGGCCCCGGTCTGGCCGTACCGCTCGATGGCGAGTTCCGATACCTCCAGTGCCCACTCGTACCGGAAGGTCATGACCAGAAAACCGGCCACCCGGGTAAGCCCTGCTTCGTCCGATTTGTCCCGCCCCGGATTCTCGCCGGGTGTGGCCTTCACGAAGTTGTCCACCATAAAGGAGACGCCACCGCTGGTTCCCAACCAAATTACTGCCACCACAACCACAAAAATCGCAGGCCACTTCAATCCACTAAGATCCATGACTACCTCCCCGGACGCGACCGCGTCCGACCGCTTAGATGCCGAGCAAATCCCTGAGTTTCCAAGCCCAGTCTGAGACGTAGGGAATTTCGATCGTGGTAAACATCCAAACCGACCCGGCCAAGAACGCGACCAGCAAAATGAGCTTGACCGCGAGCTGGCGGAGCTTCGCAAAACCGCTTCCCTTGATTCGGTTATCCAGCGCCGCCGCCCGATCCGCGAAAGCCTCAAATTTTTCCTTGCAGGCAGCTGAACAAAAGTTACCCCGGGGTGCGGACACCACGCAGGAACGGCACACGGGCTTCATGCACTGCTTGCACCGGAAAGCAGCTTCCACCCCGGGATGATTGAGACATCCGGAGACGGTTCCATCCAACATATCGCTCGACCCTCCCATTGCGTCAGCCTAATGTGGCGACTCCTCTTTATATCACATTTCGCATGCTCTGTGATCAACCTTTGTGGCGCGGCGCGCATTCCCGAAAGCGCGACCGCCCGAGTATCAATCCACGGCAAGCGCCCCATTGTAGCATGATTTTCCGCCCGCGTTGCCCCCGCCCCGATGAGGTTGATATGCTGCGCGCCAGAAAAACGTTGGGGCGACGGCACGCGTCGCGAACAGAAAGGCAATAGGCATGAAGGTTCAAGATTTTGCGTATCAGGTATCGGTGCGGACGATGGAACTGCTGTCCGAATTGCATCACTACACCATTTCGGAGGAATTAAAGAAGCAGGTAACCGCAAAGATCATCACGGAAGTGGACGGGATTCTTAAGAAGTCCTTATAGCGCGGAAAAAGCGGAACGCCGTCCAATCCGATGGGGAAGAGACGGCGTTCGGGGTTATCGGGAGCTTCTCGGGGCGTTAGACGAACGCCTCCCGGGCGCTGAGAAGCTCCGTCAACTCTTCGTGGGCCATGAGATGCGCCAAGTCTTTGGGGGTTAACCCGTCCAGCGCCTCATTGCGCATATTCGGGTCCGCATCGGCCGACAACAACATCCTCACGATTTCCAATTCCCCACGCAGGCAGGCCCAGTGCAGGGCCGTCATTCCGTCACCACTGCGAACGTTAACATCGCAGACATCCACAAGCAGGGCCGTGGTCTCCACATTCCCGCCACGCACCGCTTTGTGCAGGGCCGTTTCGCCGTGTCGGTCGCGCAGGTCGGGGTTGGTGGTATGCAGCAGAACCTCGACCGCTTTGCACAATCCGAAGTAGGCGGCGCGGTCGATGGGGCTATAGAGTCCTTTTTCACATTCCTCTTTGTCAAGACGATCCTGACGAAGCATGAGCTCAGCAATGGCCATGTGTCCACTGTGGAAGGCGCGATCCAGGGGGGTTTTTCCCTCGTCATCGATGGTATGTATCCACTCGTTTTTCATGTTCATTTCCTCCGTTGTTCGTCAGCCCGTAACTTTCATCTAAGAATAAGCAATAGCCGTGCCAAACAACCCTCCACAACGAAAACCATGGCTAACCCTTTTGCTGTCTTGAATTTAGGAGATTAACGAGAGATTCCTTGCGCCGGGAATGGGGTGTCAAGGCTCTGCCACAAAGGGGCGGTGCGTCAAATGCCCTTTGTCAATGTGACAGAAATCCGTCGGTCAGCGGCAAACCGCCGTGCTTGCCAAGCGGGGCAGGTGATACAATGCCGCCGTTCCGGAGCTCGAGCCATTTATCAGGAAGCAGCCCGATGAGCGAGCCAGCATTCACCAACAGCGTATCCATTGAATTGGCGGGCGCAAGCGCCGTCGATGGGGATGCGCATGCCTTTGCAGCCTCTTTCGACCTTCATCAAGCGCCCAAAAGCCCGGGTTGCTATATCATGCTGGACGCGAAGGGCAAACCGATCTATGTCGGCAAGGCCAAGGATCTTCGTGCCCGCCTGCGGGCCTATCTGAACGAGACTGATTCCCGGTACAGCGTGAAGTTCCTGATGCGGCGCGTCGCCCGCATCGAGTTTCTGGTGACCTCCACCGAAAAGGAGGCGCTGCTGCTGGAGAACAACCTCATCAAGCTGCACCGCCCCCGCTACAACGTCCAATTGAAGGACGACAAGACCTATATCAGCCTGCGGATTGACCCGCGCGAGGATTTCCCCCGACTTTCGGTGGTGCGCCGACACGCACAGGACGGGGCGAAATACTTCGGCCCCTACCATCAGGCGCGGGCGGTGCGCGAGACCTTGCGCTGGATTCAGCCCCTGTTTCCGCTGCGCACCTGCTCGGACGCGGTCTTGCGCAATCGGGCGCGACCCTGCCTGTACCATGACATGAAACGCTGCCTGGCCCCGTGCATGGACTTGGTGGATCGGGAGGCGTACCACGAAATCGTGCAGCAGGTAGTCTTGACGCTCGAGGGCAAAAACGCCGAGGTGGAGCGGGTGCTGATGGAGCAGATTCAGGCGCACTCGGAGAAACTTGAGTTCGAGCGGGCTGCCGTCTTGCGCGACCGCCTCTACGCCCTGCGCGGTGCGCTGGAACGCCAACGCACGACCGCAGTGCCGGGCGCGCCCGACCGCGATGTCTTTGGCTTGTACAACGAAGGCCGGTTTAGCGAAATTCAGGTGTTGTTCTACCGGGGGGGGCGAATGTCCGGCGGCGGGGTGTATTCCTTTAATTACCATGAGATGCCCACCATGGAGTTGTTGGGATCCTTCCTGTTTCAGTACTATGCGGAGGTGGCGCAACCGCCGGAAGAGGTGCTGTTGCCGCTGGAACTTGAAGAAGCAGAAACCCTGGCCGCCGTACTTTCCGAGCGACGCGGGGCCCGCGTTGAACTGGCCTACCCGCAGCGGGGTGAAAAACGCGCGCTGGTGGAAATGGCCCAGCGCAACGCCAAGCGCAGTTTCCAGTCGAAGCGTATGGAAGAGAAGGCGGACGCTGACCGTCTGGCCCAATTGCAGGCAGCACTTCAACTGCCTGTTCTGCCGCAGCGCATCGAATGTTTCGACATTTCGACATTGCAGGGTGGGCACACCGTGGCGGCGATGTCAGTACTGGAGGGAGGACAACCCGCGAAGGCGCGATACCGGCGCTTCGCCATTCGCGGCGTGGAAGGTCAGGATGACTTCGCGAGTTTGCGGGAAGCCATCACCCGGCGATATACCCGCGCGGCGGCTGAGAACGATTTACCCAGCCTCGTGCTCGTGGATGGCGGGCGCGGGCAACTCGGTGTGGCCGTGGCGGCCTTGAAGGATTTGGGGCTGGACGACCTGCCCTGTGCCAGCATAGCCAAAGCACGCGCCCAAGAAGAAGGTGGACATTCGCCCGAACGCTTCTTCATTCCCGGGCGCATGAATCCGATTGTTTTACCGCAGAGCAGTCCTGCGGTACACTTGCTAGCGCGGGTGCGCGACGAGGCCCATCGATTTGCGATAACCTACCATCGAAAGCGACGGGATACGGACACCCTGCGCACCCAACTGGAGGAGGTTCCCGGCATCGGCCCGAAGCGGGCACGGGCACTCTTGAATCAGGCGGGCTCAGTTGCGAAAATACGGGAAATGGAGCCTGGGCAGATTGCCCGGCTCAGCGGCCTGAGCGAGAAACTCGCACAGGCGGTTTACGAGCACTTGCGAAAAGTATAAGCAGGCGCGGACGACCACGCCGAAAGGGAAAACATGATATCTGGACTTTGTCTTACGCTCGTTCTGGTCGTGGTCTTTTTCGGCACCCTGCGGGGCTATTATTTTCTGCTCGAATCAATGTATCCGGAACGAATACGGACCAACGAGAAGCATTACGTTTCCACCCCCGACCTGTGGCAGATTCGTTTGTGCCGTCACCGTGCGGGCCGCGTTCAGGGCGAACCGGTGCTGCTGGTTCACGGCTTTGTCAGCAATCAGACCCTTTTCACAGAACCACCCAAGCAGTGCCTCGTGGATTATCTGGTCAACCGGGGCTTTGATTGCTGGTGCATCGAGTTGCGGGGCACACGCTCGTCGCGCGCACCGTTCGGACAGGATCTTGACGCCATTTCCTTGGAGGACTACATCCTCAAAGATCTGCCTGCCGCCATCAAGCACATTCAGAAAATGAGCGGACACTCCCAAGTGCATTGGGTGGGACACTCGATGGGCGGAATGCTGTTGTACGCATATGCCCAACATTTTGGCACCGAGGAACTCGCAAGCGGCGTGACTCTGGGCAGCCCGGTGGATGCTTCCGGCCGTGACGGGGTGAATCTACCCAACCTGTCCACGAAATTTGCGCGATTCTGGCCGGCGGGAGCCGCCTATCTTTTCCGGGGCTTTGTTCCCATCGGTGTGCGCTTCGGCTTCGGGTCTTGGGTGTCGGCGAACTTTGATAACCTGCCCAGTGGCGCGGGAACTCACCTGTTCTTCAACATGTTCGAGCGGCCTTCCGTCCGTGTGCTGGACCAAATCACCGGGGTGCTGCTGAATGAAAGTCTCACCTTGATGGATGGCAATATCAATCTGCGCGAGGCTTTCAACTCATTGAAGCTTCCGCTGCTGTTTTTCTGCGGCCAACGGGATCCGTTTCTCACGCCTCGGGTCGCGCAGGATCTGGATGCCTCGGCTGCCGATGGTGAACGCATTCTGCGGGTGCTTTCCATGAACCACGGGTGCCATGCGGACTATGCGCACCTCGATTTGCTCATTGGCAAGAACGCGGCCAAAGAGGTCTTTGAACCCATTGCAGATTGGGTCGAGGCGCACCCGGCCAATTTGCGCCCCTTCCAAGAAGAGGCGGATGAAGACCGGCCCATCAAGGCTCCCATGCAGGATGCGGAACGCATGGCCTTACTGGATCGCGACCTCCGGGAGACGATTCGCACCCCAAAGCCACCGGCCAAGAAGGTAGTGGCCAAACCCGCCCCCGCTCCAAAGAAACCTGCAGTGGCACCCAAGAAAGCGGCTCCTGCCCCGAAAAAAGGGGCCACGAAACCGAAGAGGAAATCCTAAGCGGACTAGGTGTGCTCAGTGCCGCACAACGAAACCAAGCTCCATCAGTTGCTGCTCCAAGGCAGGCTCCGGGGGCTGGACGTACACGGCTGTGTTGAAAAATTCGCGACGGCGCGGGTATTCCTTGCGAAGTCGGTCGAAGAAAGCTCCGCGCTCGGCTTCCGGCACCTCTGTCATGGCACGCATGCCCACATCATCGTGCAGGATGTCATAGACCGATAACACCGCGCAGATCTCCGCACCGCTTTCAGTGCTGTTTGTGAATACTTCCGGCACTTCCGGCGCAGGCAGCAACGGTGTGGGATCCCAAGCGGAAGGCTGCCCCAGCACCGCGCAGAGTGCTTCCAAGATCTGGCGCGTTCCATTGACCTTTCCATCGAAGGAATAACCGGCGATATGCGGGGTGACGATATCAACCTTCGCGAGCAACTCGATATCAACAACCGGTTCGCCTTCCCACACATCCAGCACCGCACCCCGCAGGTGGCCTGAACGCAGCGCAGCCTTCAGTGCCTGGTTGCAGCACACCCCGCCACGCGAAGAATTGATGAGCAGGGAACCGGGTTTCATGCGGGCGAGAAAGGCATCGTCGGCCAGATGCCACGTCGGCCACGGCCCGCTTTTTTGCATGGGTACATGAAGCGTGATGATGTCACAATCCAGAATCTCGTCGAGGGGACGGTATTTCGGGTCGCCGGTCTGTTCGAACAGCGGCGGGTCGTTGAGCACGCATTCAAAGCCGAGGGCGGCACCAACCCGGGCCACCTTTGAACCAACATTGCCCACCCCCACGATGCCCAGCTTCATCCGCCTCATGTCGAAGCGGTGCTTCATGGACAGGGTGACCAGCGCCGAGGCGATGTATTGGGCCACACTTCCCGCATTGCAGCCGGGGGCACTGGAGAAGGCGATGTCCGCCTCTGCAAGATACGCCTTGTCGACATGGTCTTCGCCAATGGTGCAGGTGCCGACAAAACGCACAGGGGTGCCTTCCAACAGGGCACGATCCGCCTTGGTGATGGAACGAATGACCAGTGCGTCCACGTCCATCAGCATGTCGCGCGTTATTTTTCGACCGTGGGCCGTGCGCACCTCGCCCAGGGTCCCGAAAGCCTCACGCCCATAGGGTACATTTTCATCCACCAAAATACGCATCTGCAAGCCTCACAGGATGGGACTTATGGGATGTGCATCCCATAAGTCCCATGGCCTGAACGAATGTTACTGTTCCACGTGAAATAGCAGGTCAGCGGGAATCTGTTTCTTCTCGATTCCGGGGCCTTCGACAGAAACTTCCAGCCCTTCGCTTCCGCCGCCCTCAAAGTATTCAACCCGGAGGGAATGGAGGCCTTTTTTCAGCGACACAATCCCAAGGCGTCCTGACATGGTGTGCGAACCATTGTTGTCCACCGTCAGTGCCCCATCGATGGAGAGCGTGCTGCCGTCGTTGGAGCGGGATTCGAAGACATACACGCCGTCTTGAGGCGCATTAAAGAAGCCATCCATCACGAGGCCGAAAGCATCCTTGAGCGGGGTGACCTGCAGGCCGATGGTCTGCGCAATCCCCTGTTCCTTGGGCGTCAGCTTGGAGAAATCCGGCAGCGTGTTCCAGGTGCCTTCGTAGACCTTAAAGGCCAAACCCGGCTTGGGATTCTTGGGTTGCACCGGATCTTTCGGCGGGGAAGCAGCGATGTCCTGATAGGCGGCGAGTTCCTTCTTGTAGCCATCCAGCGGCCCGGCAGCCTCGCGCAAACAGGTCACACCACTGCGCTCCGCGACTTCTACAAAGCGTTTAATGGTCGCGGCAAATTCCGGCCGCACACGAAGGGTGCGCGTGTTCTGATCAATGTTGTAGAGTTTCGCGCCTTGGGTGCGCTCCCGCTCGATTTGGGCGAAATCGATGGAAAGACGGGCGACTTCCACCCGCTTGAGGACTTCAGGCTCGCTGGCCACTGCGGCCATGGCCTGATCCCACAAGGCCACGGATTTCTCCAGAACACCGTCGCTCAACAGCGGGTGATCGGGGCCAATCCAGATCTTCATGTGCAGGTTTTCTTTTTCCACCTTGTCGTGGATGAGGTCGATGTAGGATCGGATATAGGGCGCGGCCTTGCCATAGACCCCGTCCAAAAATTCATTGATGGCCGTGTTGTCGTCATAGTCCGGGTTCCACAGCAGCTTTGCGCCGAGATAACCGCTCAACTCCGACAATTCGCCGTTGAGGGTCGTGTAGACGTCCTGCTCGAAAATGCCCGTGACATGGTTTGCCGCGAGGAAACGAATATTGTCCTTGCGCACGCGCAGATTGGGGAAGGGCGTGAAATAGTTCGCGAAAGAGGTGTCGTAGTTCCACACCCAGAGACGATCACACTTCTTCGCCCAACCTTCCACGTCCTTTACAAAAGTCTGGTTGTCCTTCTGGTCGCAGCGCTCAAAGGAATGTGCAAAGCAGCATTCGATGCTGCACAGGCGGATGATGACATTGGGCTCGGGCCGCATGTTCTTCGGGGGCTTGCGGGTGTATTGATAGGCCAGGGTGTCCACCACTTTGTCCGGGAATTCCTGTGCAACGGCCTTGGCCACGCGGTTGACCAGATAGAG
>CAIZGN010000690.1 GCA_903932505.1 Candidatus Hydrogenedentota bacterium | reverse complement strand
GTCTGGCTCGCTCGGGCTCAGCCACAGCCCAGCACGTCATACACCGAGCATCGACTCAATCCAAGAGCCCTGCTAAGATTGAATCCAGAAAAGGGACGTAAGTGCCACCAGTACTTCTGTGCTACGACATCTTAATGTTGGCTGCCACCTGTCGAAAGATGAGGCTAAGCTCAAAGGACTGAAAAATGCGAACATCGAACGTGGCTGTTTTACTTTGCTGCGCATGCCTATGGATGTGTTTGGCCTTTCCCGAAGCTGAAACCGAGACCTACCTAAATAGTTTTGACGCAACTCTCTTTTATGACATAGATGCATCAAGTAGATTGCTCGAAATCGACTACGTCGCCGGTGAAGGAAGAACCATCGCGGACCTGCGAACATTGATTTCCGAAAGAATCCCATGCAATGCCATGTGCTACTATGTTCCGCGGGACAAATGTGTCGTGCTCTTGCTGTTTGGGGAGAAAAAAGAGGATGTTACTGTAAAGCGCGTTGACTTGGCTAAGAAGGAAGTTTGTCAAGCAGAACTTGGCGCTGACGTAGCACGAGACTTCGTTGCCTTCCCGGTATCCAGAGACAATATTCTGTTTGCCACGGAAGGGTACGGCGTGTTTGCGACCAACTTCAAGGCCGGGAAGCTGGACCCGCTGCCCCTTCACCTGACTTCTCATACATCCTTCGACGTAAGTAAAGACGGCAAAGTGGCCTATCTGTTCCCGTGGCGGATGGACCCAAGAGGCGATGCGTTTCGAGTGTTGGATTTGTCCAACGACAAACTAGTGGAGGACGGACTCCTCCGGGAACATGTGTCGAATCTCGGCAAGGAAGATAAAGTTGCCTTCACGAGCTTCTCCGAACCATATGTGCTGGTGTCTATTTGGGATAAGGTAATGGGAGGAAGCAAAGAACTGAAGCTCTTGGACTGCCGAACATGGAAAGAGGTTATTTCTCTTAAGGGCTGTCCTCCTTTTGCATGCACGACCTGCATATCACTAGAGAACCCTTCCAGCATGATCATCACAAGGGTGGGAAGACAACGCAACCCGAAGGGTGGGTCCGGGGAATCCGGTGAGATTCGACGGCATCGAGTAAATCTCTCAAGCAGTGAAGAGGAATCCCTTCCTGAGCAGAAATACAACCCCGCAGAAGAAATTGTACTCAAAGACGCTTCGGGTAATCTGCGGGTCTTTCCGCGTTATCGCTTTGACTATGTGAGCTATCGTGATGTTTCCGTAGTTCAAGAGAGTAGGACTCCTTTGTATCCACCTTCGAGCGAAGAAGAATATGTGCGCCTCACGGGCGAACTTGCCGAGAAGTTCAGCAAGAGGGTGGAGACAAAGGAGAAGATAAAGTATGGTGAATATTTGTACACAGTCAAACATCTGACAATTAAGGCCAAATAGCAATAGGTGTACCCGTTTAGGTGATTATGGGGATTGAATAATAACCTGGGACTGGGTTGTCCCTTTAGGTCTGCTTGAACGGCTTGCACAAGGACGTCGAAGGCGGTTCTTCCTTGATGGGCACAGGAGGCCAGTACGGTTCAGATGCGTTCGGACCAGCGGCAACCGTTTACGCCACGAATTCCTTGGGCGATGTCGCGGTCGGTGGTTACGAAACGGATGGATTGCTCGGCGAGGTTGTTGGTGGGTTCGACCTTTGGTGTAGTGATGGATTGGCTTTTGGGTTTGGTATGCAGGCAAGATGCCTGCGTTACGGGCGGGCGCTGAGAATTTCGAGCGGGACGGGGAGAAGGGAACCCCGCGCCATTCGCCTGAATGCTTCGCCCCTTGCTATACTGCAAGCCGTCCGGCGGTTTGGTGCTGCCGGATCTGCTTTCTAGGCTCTGGTTTGGAGTTTTTCTCATGCACGTATTAGTCACCGGCGGCGCGGGCTATCTGGGATGCTGGGTGGTGCGTCAGCTTCTTGAAAAAGGTCATCGCGTCCGCGTATTGGATCGATTTTGTTTTGGGACTGGCCCGCTCGACTCGCTGCTGCCCAATGAGGAATTGACCCTACTTGAGGGCGATATCCGTCGGTTGCAGGAGCATCCGGGACTCTTGGAAGGGATCGACGCGGTTGTTCACCTTGCCAGCCTTTCCAATGATCCCACGTGCGAACTCGATGTGGACATGGCCACGGACGTTAATGTGGAAAGCACGGTCGAGCTGGCGAAGAAGTCTGCGGAGCACGGCATTGCGCGTTTCGTGCTGGCCTCCTCCTGCACCGTGTATGGCCATGGCGTGTTTGAGATTCTGGACGAGGAGAGTCCTGCGAATCCGGTGTCGACCTTCGGCAAGAGCAAACTGTCGGCGGAGTCCGCCGTTCTGCGCATGCGCAACAACCGCTTCGAACCCACCGTGGCACGCATGGCCACCATGTTCGGCTGGTCCCCGCGAATGCGCTTCGACCTCGCCGTCAACCAGATGACCGCCACGGCCATGCGTCACGGGCGAATCGTGGTGCGTGGCGGCGGGAACCAGTGGCGACCCTTTGTTCATGTGCGGGATGCAGCCTCGGCCATTGTCACGCTTGTCGAAGCCCCGGGGAATCTCGTGTCCGGTGAGGTATTCAATACGGGTTCAGACCTGTACAACGTCGTCATCAAGGAATTGGCAAAGCGAGTGGCCACCCACTTTTCCGGGATTGAAATTGAAACCGCCAAGGACGACGATGACCTTCGCAGTTATCGCGTGCAGTTTGAGAAAATCCGAAGCCGACTCGGTTTCCATTGCGCCTACTCCATTGACGAGGGAATTGACGAGGTTCGCGCTGAACTCGCGGACTCCGGAATCGACCCCTTCGCCTCCCGCTACTTCAATGTGCATCGCATGAAGGAGTTGCTTGCCACGCCCGTGGCCGATGGCGGGGAACCCGGAGC
>CAIZGN010000689.1 GCA_903932505.1 Candidatus Hydrogenedentota bacterium | reverse complement strand
CGGCGCAGTCCATATAGCGGTTCCCCTAAATACTAAGCCCTGCCGTCGGGGGACGGCAGGGCTGTTTTTTGGGTTTGCTGAATGTCTTAATCGGCGCGACGACCGCGTTTGCCGGCTGCCGGTGGGGGCGCTGCGCCACCGCCCGTCATGGCCGTATCCGCTCCTGTGGCGGCTGCCGGAGGTGCCGCACCACCGCCTTTGCGTTTCGCGGCTTCTTCCTGCGCCTTCTTCGCCTTCTCGTATTCGACCTTGGCGGTCTTGGCCTTGTCGACATTCGCCGCCATCTTGCCGAGCAGATCGGTCTTCTGCGCCAGCACGTCCTGCGGAGCGTCTTCGGGAAGCACCTTCAGGATCTGGTCGATGGAACTGTAGGAGTTGATGGCATCATCGTGCTTATTACTCGCGAGCGCGGTGTCGCCGTTCTCCACGGCTTCGGTGGCCTTGTCGATGGTCTTAGTGAAAATCTTCTTGATGCGCCGCTCGAGATCACTGATGGCATTCTTCGCGGTCTTGGCTTGCGCCGTGAAGGTATCGTCCACCGCCTTGTACCACTTGATCGCGTCGCGGTAATACAGCAGCGCATTGGTATCGTTGAGGTCGGTCTTCTCGGCTTTTTCGCCGAGTTCCGTGCCCTGTTGTCCTTGCGCGATGAGGTTGGTAATAGTGAGCAGGTGTTCCTGACGCTCTTTCTGCTTCACTTTCGCCTCACGAATCAGATCCGCGATTTCGGCGCTGCCGTTGTCAATGCGGAGGGCAGAATCGAGCGCGTTCAGCGCGTTCAAGAGATCCTGATCTTCCGCGCCCGGTTTGCTGGCCTTGTCGAGGCAGGCACGACCCTCGCCGATGTAGTGGCGAACCAGTTTTTCGGCGACGCGATTGCGGTTATCCCCCGCCATCTTATACGCGCTTCCCCATTCACGCAGGGCGTGGGGCACCATATCGGCGGCTTCCGCCGCGTAATAGGAATCGCCGAGTACTTCATAAATGCCCGGATCCTGATACTGTACCGATGCGAAATCCGCGTATTTTGATTCCGCCTGATTGAACTTTTTGTTCGCAAGCAGATACGTGATTTCGTCAGAAAAATACCACTTCAAGACCCGCGCGGAGGCCGGGGTCTCATGTTGCGGACCGCGCCCCACCAGCATGGTGTGCCACACATCGGCCACCATCTCGACCGAACGCGAAAAATATGCTTCCCCGCCCTTCTTCAACATGCCATCGTAGCCCACGCCCTTGGAATAGTCGTCCGCGATGATCTGCTTGTCATCGGAAAAGAAGAGGCGTTGCTTGGAGTAATACTCCTGAATGTCCTGAATGATTTCCAGGGTCTTTTGGCGGGGCTTGAAGGCGAAGGTGGCAATGTGCGCTTCGATGTCCCGGTTGATCTTTTCCTGTACTCCGGCTTCCTGCGAATTCCACGCAAAACCGTAGGGGACAGAGGTGTCCGCCACCAAGGAGGCCAGCACACCCATGCGATAGGCGTAGTAGAGGTCCAATCCGTAGGGGCGAATGTCGCGCAGCAGCTGCATCTGACTGCCGACGGCCTGGATGGCGTAGGAATCGGTGCTGAGTGACTCGCGACCCTCAAGTGCGGCATACCCCGCCTTGGCCCCTTGCACAATCGCATCCTCAAAGGGCGTCTCCCCGGGTTGAAATACTTCCGGGTATTTCGTGCGAACCAATTGCATTGCCGTCATCGCAATGCTTTGCTTGGCTTGGGGACCCCAAGCCCAGACGGGACCACAAAACGCCCCGGAAACACAGACCGCAGCCAGAACCAACCGTAGTGTGTTACGCATTATCCTTGTCCTCGTCTGCCCGTGCGGCGCGGCCCGCACTTGGCGGTTTCCTTTTCGGCCCCAATTGGCTAATAACCATCCCGACGCATTACGCCCCGCTCAGCCCACTGTTCAACAGTGTCCGAGCCCGGGCCAAGGATGGTTCGCCATTCAAACCTCAAGCGACTGTAGCACAAGGTATTGGCGGGTGTCAATGACTTATGAACGACCGACGAGCCCCATTTTCCTCTCGAAGAATCTCCGTGGGCCGCAGACCTTGCCGCTTCACAAAACCTCGGCTCACCCGAGGCTTGACACCATCCTCGGGTTCTGCTACCATTCTCTGTTAGCACTCTCTCATGGAGAGTGCTGCCGTAGGGTGCCCGGTAAAAAAATCGGGCTTTGCCCCCACGGCTTACCATTTGTAAGGTTTGCACGCACAAAACAAGGAGAAGATACCATGGCCAAGCAACTGCTTTTTGGTCAGGAAGCACGGCTTGCCCTGCTTGAAGGCGCCGACCGCCTTGCCAACGCAGTGAAAGTTACGCTCGGTCCCAAGGGCCGCAACGTGCTGATTGAGAAATCCTATGGCGGCCCGAAGATCACCAAAGACGGTGTGACCGTGGCGAAGGAAGTCGACCTCAAGCCGCCGTTCGAGAATATGGGCGCGCGCATGGTTCGCGTGGCTTCCAGCAAAACCGGCGACGATGCCGGTGACGGCACCACAACGGCAGCCGTGCTGGCGCAGGCGATGATTCAGGAAGGTCTCAAAATGGTGACCGCCGGGGCAAATCCGATGCAGCTCAAGCGCGGCATGGACAAGGCCGCAGCCGTCGCGATTGAGGCCGTTGCCAAAGCTAGCAAGAAGGTCAAAGGTCGCGACGAGGTGAAGCAGGTCGCCACCGTGTCCGCCAATGGCGACACCACCATCGGCGAACTGCTGGCCCACGCGATCGACAAGGTCGGCGAAGACGGCGTCATCACGATCGAAGAAGGCCGTGGGCTGGAAACCGAAGTCGACTTGGTCGACGGCATGCAATTCGACCGTGGCTACCTTTCCCCGTACTTCGTGACTAATCCCGAAGACATGACCTGCGTACTGGAAGACTGCTACGTCCTCTGCTACGAAAAGAAGGTCAGCGGGCTCAAGGACATGCTGCCGATTCTGCAAAAGATCGCGCAGTCCGGCAAACCCATGCTTATTCTCGCCGAAGACGTCGAAGGCGAGGCTTTGGCCACGCTGGTCGTCAACCGTCTTCGCGGCATCCTCAAGGTTGTCGCGGTGAAGGCACCCGCCTTTGGCGACCGTCGCAAAGAAATCATGCGCGACATCGCCGTCGTCACCGGCGGACAGTTTATTTCCGAAGACCTCGGCATGAAAATGGACAGCCTGACCTTGGCAGACCTCGGCCGCGCCAAGCGCATCGAGATCACCAAGGACGACACCACCATCATCGAGGGCGCGGGCACGAAGAAAGACGTGCAAGGGCGTTGCGAGCAGATCCGTCGCGCCATTGAAAGCACCACGTCCGACTACGACCGCGAAAAGCTTCAGGAACGCCTGGCGAAACTCGCTGGCGGCGTCGCGGTGATCCGCATTGGCGCAGCCACCGAAACCGAGCTTAAAGAAAAGAAAGATCGCGCGGACGATGCGCTTCACGCCACCCGCGCCGCCATCCAGGAAGGCGTCGTTGCCGGCGGTGGCGTCGCACTCCTTCGCGCCTCGAAAATCGTTGAGGATCTTCAGCTGGAAGGCGACCAGAACCTCGGCAAGCGCATTGTGGCGCGTGCCATGGCCCAACCCCTTGCCATGATCGCCATCAACGCCGGGCTGGAAGGCCCGGTGGTCGTCGAGGCCATCCGCAAGGCCAAGGGCAATGTCGGACTCAACGCCGCCACCGGTGAAACGGTCGATCTCGTTGAAAACGGCATCATCGACCCGGCCAAGGTCATCCGCTGCGCCCTGCAGAACGCGGTCAGTGCGGCTGGCATGATCATCACCACCGAATGCCTCGTAACCGACATCCCCGAAAAGGCTAAACCCCAACCGCAGGGTGGCCCCGGCGGTGGTATGGGCGGTATGGGCGGAATGGGCGGTATGGGCGGCATGATGTAGGACGCTACGCTTGGGCCCGGCATCTCCACAAGGACGATGCCGGGCCTTTTTTCTTTTGCGCGGCGCAATAAAATGCGCTATAGTATTGTTTTGTTATGGGGGACGGTTCCGATCCGTCCACTTTTCCACGGCGTATCCGCGCCGCAGCTCCATGTGGGGCCGTTGCGGAACACAGGTTAAGGAGATTGGCTCATGGCCACAGAACATGCGGTAACAGAAGTGCTGGCGTTGTGCGGTTCGTTTGTCGTCAAGAAAAAGGGCGTGTGGAACCACGACGATTGGGAAAGCCTCGTGGCGGACGCCGTCAAACTGGGCGTACCCGCCACCGACGAGGGCAAGCGCGGCCTCGGCAACATTCTGGAAGCGGCCAAGGGTCTGTACAGTGCCCTGCCCACCAGCGCAAGTCCGGCCAAGCCCAAAGCGGCTGCGAAGCCCAAGGCTACCGCCAAACCCAAAGCAGCGGCCAAACCCAAGGCCAAAGCTTAGTCCGACTCCCCCCCTTTTCTTCCGAAATCGATGGCGTGCGTGTCCGCCGGGTCGGTACCCGGTCAGCCCCTTTCGCCATCGCTGGAGACTTGTGTGCCCAAAGCCAACCGGAGTGCCTCGCACAGTTGCTCGCGCCGGTAGGGCTTGCTGAGAAACGCGTGCGGCTTTTCGTCGCGAATACCCTGCAGAACCTCTTCCTCGCTGTAACCGCTGGCCAAGATAAAGGGCAAGCCGGGCGAAAGTTCGCGCAAGGCCGACAGCGTTTCCAATCCGTCCATTCTGGGCATGGACATGTCGCACAGTACGCCGGTAATCTTATCCTGATGCTCGCGAAACAATTCCACCGCCTCCACCCCATCCTCGGCAGAGAGCACGGAATATCCCATTCGCTTCAGAATGCCCTCAGCGAGGGTTCGCAGCATTTTCTGATCGTCCACCACCAGCAAGGTGCCACCTTTGCGTAACTCGGGAGCAACCTCTTCCACCGGGGGGGCGGACTTTGACGCCACGGGGCCTGTGGGGAAATAGACCCTGAAAATGCTGCCGACATTCTGCTTGCTAAAAACCGTGATGCAGCCACCGTGTGTACGTGCGATACCGAGCACAACGGACAGACCCATCCCACGCCCCATGAATTTACTGGAAAAGAAGGGATCAAAAATCTTGTCCAAATCCTTGGCCGGAATCCCCTCCCCAGAATCACCAACTTCGAGGCACGCATAGATTCCCGGAACCGGATCCCAATCGACGGGGAATCGGTGGGTATTGGATATTTCCTCGGAAGTCGCCGACTTGACACACACGCGTATCACGGACTTTGCAGCGACGTTGGACTCGCAGGCATTCGAAACGATATTGGCCAGCACTTGCTGTATCTGCGTCACGCTCCCGGCAATCATCGGCCCCCTGGAAGGCAGATCAAATTCCAACACCGCCCCCTTCTTAAGCCCCGCCTGAAGCACGGGCAGATTCTGGCGGCAGACCTCGGCGAGGTCGAGCGATTCGTGCCCCTCGGGCATCTGTCCGAGGTAGGTCAACATCAGCGCGCTCAACTCGGCGGCGACCTGCGTGGCGGTCAATCCGTCGGCAAGAAAGCCGCGAACCTCGCTGTCCGGCTCGACCGAGTACATCGAAAGTTCGAGATTCCCCAGCACGGCCTGAAGCTGGTTGTTGAAGTGATGCGCCACGGCACCGGCGAGGCAACTCAAACTCTCCGATTTCTGGAGCTTCCAATACTGGGCCTCAATGCGCCGCCTCTCCTCTTCCGCACGGCGCAGCTCCGTAATGTCCCAAGCCAAGTCGCCAAAAGCGGAAACCGTCTGTGCGTCCGACTCCTCATAATCCGTGGGCTTGTTGCCCACGCCGAGCAAACCCACGATCAAACCGTCCCTCAACACTGGAACCACCAACTCCCGAACCACGGGGGCGTGCCCTTCCGGCAGGCCTCTACGATGCGGCAGGGATGCGTAATCGTTGTGAATCACCGGACGTCGCTCGCGCACGCAGTCCACCCAGACTCCTGCATCGCTGACCGGATAGTGTTGCCCCGCACCTTCAGATTGACACATTTTTGCAGTCGTGTTGGTAGACCATGTCTGCAGGGTGAGAGAAAGCTGATCCGCATTCACCATGTGGTAGAAGCCCACGGTGCTGCCGGTCAGCGCCTCCGCCTCGTCGATCACGATCCGCAGCGATTCTTCCAGCGTGCCACCAGGTCGGGCTTGCAACAAGCGCAGCCGGGCCTCCATCACCGATTCTAATCGCTTGCGGTCGGAAATGTCGGTGTGGGTACCAAACATCATCAACGGCCGACCATCCTTCCAGGTGGTGACCCGGCCGCGATCTTGAATCCAAACCCAATGCCCCTGCTTGTGGCGCATCCGGCATTCACAGTCGTATCGTGCAAGCTCCCCTGCAAAATGACGCAGCACCAGCGAGTCGGATCGCATCAGATCATCCGGGTGGGTGAGCGTCCGCCAGGTTTCGATGGTTACCGGCTGCAGCTCTTCCGGCGTATAGCCGACCAAACTCGCCCAGGTTTTCCCGACCGTCACCTCACCGGTTTGCACATTCCACGCCCACGTGCCGATCCCAGTTCCCTCGAGAATGCACTCCAGTCGCCATCGGGCATCCTCCATCTCCCCCGCCGTACTCCTCGTTTTTTGCCCTGCTTTTTCGTCCTTCATAAGCCTCACCCTCTCATGTTAATTACATACATCCTCACGCATACCTGCCAACAAAGCACCCACTTCGGTAACCCAAATTCTATTTTACTGCTAGTGCAATCTATCACGAATTCTTATATCTGTCAAGTTTTTCCTCTCAAGACTTACCCTCTATGGCAAGGGAGCGGCAGTCTCCTCTAGGAGAATCAATTCGGATTGCCCGGTACTCCCCAGTCGCAGCGGCAGTCCCTCGCGCATGAGGGTGAGGCCATCGATCACCACAGCGTCGCCCGTGTTATCGAAGGTCACGCGATACGTGCGCGAAAGACTCAGGCCGCGCGGACGGAAGACGTAGGTCTCCGGGTCGCCGTTCTTGATGCGCGCCACAAGTGCCCAGGCTCGGTCGCGTGCGGGGGAAGCGAATTCCATCGCGAACCAAGGACTGGACTCGACACCACCGTTCACACTCACCGGGGCGTGATGATAGACTCGGCAGGTGGGCAGCAGCGGGCGAATGAATTCCTTGTAGATCTTCCCATAGTGCAGAAACCGCTCACGGCGTTCGTCGCTGAGCGCCGTCACATTCGGGGCTGACATCCCGGCGAAGATCCACGGAGTTCCCAAGGTATAGGTGACCCGCAAATAGGTTTCAAAGTTTTCCACATGGCCCAATCCGCCGCCCGCGTCCGCGCCGTGGGCGATAATCATGATTTCCGGGGGGAGATGAAGGGTCTGCCCTCCGTAATTCTGCATCTCATACGGCATGCGCAGTCCGTCGCTGAGGTAGGACTCGTGAAACAGCCCTGCCGTGCCCAGATCGTTCCTTCCACCGCCACAGGCCGCCTGTTGCAACACCAACGCCGGGTACTTCGTCTGCACACGCCGGAAAATGTCGCCAAACGCTTCATAGTATCGCCACCAGCGGTTTTCGGGGATGCCATCGCGCAGGAGCGGAATGCCTTCGAGCTTTTCGGCTGAAGGAATGTTGTAGTCGAGTCGGAACAGATCCAATTTCTCCCGTTCGATCAGCGTGGTTAATTGTGATTCCATCCATGCGGCAGGCTCCGCCTGGGCCAAATCGAGAATCGGCCAGGGCTTGAGCCACTCGAGCCATTCGGGGTGCGCTGTTGCAATCTGGCTTCCCGGGCTGGCCTTTTCGATCTCTCCATAAAGCCCGAACATCATGCCCTTGCTGTGTACATAGTCCACCAAGGGGGTGAGGCCGCGCGGAAAGCGTTCTTCCGATGCGGTCCAGTCGCCCTGCCGCTCCCACCACCAAGCGTCCATGATGAAGAGTTCGGCACCCAGGGCCACCGCCAGGTCGACGTTTTCCATGAGCGCCTTTTCGGTGCATCCGGCGGGGTTGCCGAAGTTGGGGGAGAGATAGCCTTGATCACCGGGAACGGCGAATTGTATGCGGTACGAGCGCTCAGGATCGCGGGGCGGCAGCACGCTGCGCCGCACATGGTCATGCATCGCCTGCACCGTCGCGTCGAGGTCACCAGCCACCCGCCCCATATGCACTGCAGGAGTGGCGGTGCGTTCCCCTGCGGGGATCACGCGGAGGGCGTCACTGGCCCACGGGCCAATGCCCACCCGCAACACATTCAAAGTCCCCGGCTCATAATCCATTTCCATCCGCCAGTTCGCGGACCACGCCAAATCCCCGATGAGGTATTCGCCTGTGCCATCGTTACGCACCACAAAGAAGGGATCATCGAAACACTGTCCCGTGTCACAACCGGAGACGGTACGACCCGCCGGAAGCAGTTTCCAGTCGAACCAACCCTCCCAGCAGTGGTTCGTCTTGGTGAAGGTGCCCAGCGTAAATGGGTTCTCGAAATAGCGCGGGGGATTGGCCTCACCCCAGAATGTGCCACCCGCGCCCAGCCAGGTAATCCACGGGCGAAGCTCGGTGATCGCGATCGACTTCTCCCCCCGGTTGATGATTTCCAGCCAGCGCGTTATCACGGGCGTGCCATCAAGCAGCGTGTGCAAGATCACGGACAAGGGGCGCGTCTGGTGGGACAGCTCGACGATGACATGCCGGGAGCCGGGTTGCGCGGCCGCCTCGGCAGTCCCCACAAATACCCATCCGTCGGACAGAACCTCGCCATCGATGGCGAGGCGAAAGGCGGGTTCTGCGACGCGCTCATAGGCCACGTTCCGCCGTCCGTCCACCGACCAGTATCGGCCCGACCAGCGACCGTTCACCAGACCCTCCAGATAGACCGTGCGACCGCTGGTATAGCGCACCTCGGGATCCACAGCGGTGCGGCCTGCACTTTTCAGGATGGAGCAGTAGAAGGGCAGGTCCTTGCCATACCACGATCCTTGGCCACCTTGGGGAAAATCAGGACGATCGAAATCGTCCGTGTGCAGGTCATAGGGCTTGATATGCGGGAGCCCTTGCGCGTCCTTGCTCACCTGGCCGTAGGTCCACGGCCCCGATGGGTTTTGCGAGTCGCTGAAGTCCTTTGCGAGATCCCACGACTCCGTTGCACTCTCCACGGCGAAGTCAATGCCCGCAAAATTGTTGCCCCCGATTTCAACGAGTATCTCGTCACCCGCGCGCACCGAAATCCCGCGAAGTCCGGCGGGATCACCCCCCTGTTTGGCGAGCAGTGCCTCGGCACCGGTGGGCGCGTCAGACTTGCCGGTGATGTCCGCCCCGTCAATCCATTTGCGGCCTTGGACCCACAGGGTCACCTGAGTGGGCGGCCCCCCGCGCAAGCGCCAGAATGCGCAGCGCAGGGTCACGGTCGCGTCTTTGGGGGCCGTCCACCCCACCCCCGTCTGAGCGTGACCGCCACAGCGCCCCGCCGGGAAATCGAGTCCCGAATGCTCCACCAAGGCGAAGTCCGTCAAGGACTCAGCCCAAGCCCCGCCGCTGATCAAGACCACAAACACCCACGCGCGCAACAAGGATCGAACGCTCATTGCCAAGGGTCTCCCTCTCGAATCTACAGACTTTTTTGCCCTTTCCACAACGCCCCCAGACTCAACATGAGCAATGTCAGCAAGGCGACGGCGTTGTCACCCAAAATTCCACGTGCATCCACCGGCATCGCGGTGGCGGCTTGGGGAGTAGCGGTGGTGTTGGATACAGTGGTGCCGGACCCGTCGGTGTTACTTTTCACCGGCGTGTATTGTGGGGCAATACGGCGAATCATGTCGCGATACCCCGTATTGGGGTCGCTCGGCTCACTGCCCGCGCAACTGTTCAGCGCGCGCACCCAATAGTAATAGACGCGATAATTGGCCAGATACTCGCCCGCCTGGAAGCACGAACGCCCGACGATTTCGACATCGGGATACAACGCGGTTGTATCAACGTACGTAGGCGTAGCCGTAGTCGCGATCAGCAAGGCATCCTTGAAGTTGCTGGCCTCACTGCGGAAGATTTGGTATTGGGTCGCACCCTGCGAGGGCGTCCACAAGAGCTTCACGCCGTTCACATATTTCCCATCGCTCGCGGTGACATTAGTGGGTGGCGGTGGTCCCAGACACGGATCCTGATAAATCACCACGGTCTGTTCCTCCAGCGGCAAGGCCAGATCGTCGGGTTGCACCATGATCTTCATCTCCGCCCGCCGTTCTTCGGGTCGGTCATTCGCCGGGGCGGTCACCGTAACCGAGGCATCGCCCGCGCCTTTGATAGGACCTTCCACCGGTGCAACCGTCATGTTGTATTGCATCCCGCTAAGCAGCATGGCCCGCCACGGTGTGCACCGAGCCCCGCCCAAGCCCACGGTGAACGGCACCGTGCCACCCGCACCGCCAATGCGCTGTTCCACCGGTGCGACACTCAGGATGGGTTCGATGAATCCCTGACGTATCGTGATCACCTTCGGGCTACTGCCCACCGCATCGGGCGCGGTGATTTCAATCGTGCCGGTACGTTCACCGGAACTCCGGTTCTGCTTCACGGTCACGGAAAGTGCCGCCGCACCAATTCCGCTGCTCACCGGCAAGGCCAGAAAGTCGTCTGCGCCGCCAGTCACAATCGCGGACCACGTCATACTGCCCTCGCCCTTGTTCGTAATATTCAACGTCACCGGGGCCTCGTCGCAGGACACAAAAACCTCGCCTTCGGGCGAAACGTCCAGCACGGGACTCACCTTGCTCTGTGTAATGGTAATGATCTTGGGGCTGCTGACGCCGGCGTCAGGGGCCTGGATTTCCACCGTGCCCACCCGGTCATCCGGCGTCTTGTTTTCGGCGACGGTCACCGAGAGCGTACCCGGCCCGGAACCGCTGCTGGCACCCAGCGTGAGGAAACCGCCGCCACTGGTCACGACGGCGTTCCACGGCATGGCCCCTTCACCCTTGTTCGCTATGGTGAAGGAATGCGTCGCGCCCAGGCAGGGCACAAAGTCCTCGAGGGGCGTAACATCCAGCACGGGGCTGTTCTTCGCCTGGGTGATGGTGATGGTCTTCGGGCTGCTCACCCCGCCGTCCGGTGCCTGCACCTCAATCGTGCCGGTGCGTGCGGAGGATGTGAGATTCGGGGCCACCGTCACCGACAGGGTAGCGGTGCCGCTACCGCTGTTCGTCGGCAGGGTCAGGAAGCCCGGGCCGTCTGTCACAACGGCGTTCCACGCCATCGCACCTTCGCCTCGGTTGGTGATGGTGTAGGAACGCGCACCACCCGCGCAGGGCACCAAGTCGTCCACCGGGCGCACATCCAGCACCGGTCGTGCGTTCGTCTGCGTGATGGTAATCGTTTTCGGACTGCTCACCCCCGCATCCGGTGCGGTAACCTCAATGGTGCCGATGCGAGGTGTCGTATCCAGATTCTGGCCGATGGTCACGGACAAGGTGCCGCTCCCATTGCCGCTGGAATTCGCCAGCGACAGGAAATTCGCGCCGCTGGTGATTTCAGCGGCCCACGGCATCGCGCACTCGCCGATATTCGTGATGGTGTAACTCCGCGTGCCGCCCGCCGAGGACACGGTGTCTTCCGTGAGGCCCAAGTCGAGCAACGGCGCAATCTTGGCCTGTGAAATAGTGATGATCTTGGGGGAACTCGCCCCGGCGTCCGGACAGCGCACCTCGATGGTGCCACTGCGGGAATTGGAGGTCGGGTTGGGGGCCACAGTCACGGAGAGAGCTGCAGGGCCAGTGCCGCTGCTCGCACCCAAGGCGAGGAATCCTCCGCCACTGGTCACCACCGCGTTCCAAGCCATGACCCCTTCTCCCTTGTTGGCGATGGTGTAGCTGCGCGCGCCACCGAGGCAGGGGACAAAGTCGTCCTGCGGGCTGACGTCGAGCGAGGGGCTGTTCTTCGCCTGGGTGATGGTGATGGTTTGCGGACTGCTGGCCCCGCCATCCGGTGCCTGCACTTCGACCGTGCCTGTGCGGGCCGAGGAGGTGAGATTCGGGGCCACCGTCACGGACAGTGTGCCACTGCCGGTGCCGCTGCTCGCGCCCAGCGTGAGGAAACCGCCGCCCGTGGTCACCACCACATTCCAAGGCATCGCGCCCTCACCCTTGTTCGTGATGGTGAAGGAGCGCGCACCGCCCGCGCACGGCACAAAGTCCTCCAGCGGCCGCAGATCCAGCACCGGACGGCTGTTGTTCTGTGTGATGGTAATGGTCTGCGGACTGCTGACACCGCCATCGGGCGCGGTCACCGTAATCGTGCCGATTCTCGGCGACGAGTCCAGATTGGGGGCAATGGTCACTGACAAGGCGCCGGCACCGGTTCCACTGGTGTTCGCCAGCGTGAGGAAATTGTCTCCCGTGGTCACTTCCGCCGACCACGGCATGGTGCATTCACCCAGATTGGTGATGGAGTAGCTGCGAGAACCTCCGGTGGATGAAATGGTGTCCTCGGTGAGTGCGAGGGAAAGGATCGGGGTAATTTTCGACTGCGTAATGGTAATCACCTGTGGTGAGCTCGCCCCACCGTCCGGACAGCGAACTTCAATGGTTCCGGTTCTGTCCGCCGAGGTCGCGTTCGCCGCCACCGTGACGCTCAAGGAGGCCGCACCAACGCCACTCGATGTTCCCACGGTAAGGAAGCCAGAACCACTGGTGACAATGGCGTTCCACGCCATCACGCCTTCGCCCTTGTTTATGAGCGTGTAGTAACGCACACCGCCCAGACAGGGCAAGGCGAGATCTTCGGTGGGCGTCACATACAGAATCGGGCTGTTCTTCGCCTGGGTGATGGTGATGACTTTGGGACTGCTGTCCACGGCATCGGGGGCCTGGATTTCAATCGTTCCCACCCGGGGCAGCGACGTCAAATTTGGCGCAATGGTCACAGGGAGTGCCCCGGTGCCAGTGCCGCTCACCGCACCCAGCGTTAAGAAATTGGATCCTGCGGTAATCACCGCGCTCCATGGCATGTTGCCCTCGCCCTTGTTTGTGATGGTGTACGAACGGGACGCGCCCGCGCAGGGCACGAAATCATCCACCGGACGCACATCCAGCGCGGGTGTGCTGTTCGCCTGCGTGATGGTGATCGTTTTGGGCGTGCTCACCCCTGCGCCCGGCGCACGAACCTCGATGGAGCCTGTTCGTGGCGAGGAGGTCAAATTGGGGCCAATGGTCACGGACAGGGCACCGGCACCCGTGCCGTTCGAGTTGTTCAAGGTGATGAAATTGGCACCGCTGATCACGGCCGCATTCCAGTCCATCACGCCCTGTCCCTTGTTGCTGATGGTATAGGTGCGGGAACCGCCCAGCGAGGACACATAGTCTTCCGTGAGTCCCACATCCAGCACCGGACTGTTCTTGTCTTGGGTGATGGTGATGGTCTTGGGGCTGCTCACGCCGCCATCCGGGGCCTGCACTTCAATGGTGCCCGTCCGTGTGGATGCGGTCAGGTTTGGTGCCAGTGTTACCGACAACGAGGCGTTTCCAGTTCCATTCGTGGTGGCCAGCGTCATGAAATTCGCGCCGTCAAGAATCACCGCGTTCCACGCCATCACACCTTCACCCCGGTTCGTAATGGTGAAATATCGCGCGCCACCCAGACAGGAGACCAAGTCCTCCAGCGGTCGCACGTCCAGAACCGGGCTGCTGTTCGCTTGGGTGATCGTGATGGTTTTTGGGCTGCTCACCCCGCCATCGGGGGCGCGCACCTCGATCGTTCCGGTTCTCGGTGCCGAACCCAGGTTCGGTCCGACCGTCACCGATAGCGTCGCGTTCCCTGTGCCGTTGGTGTTCCCCAAGGTGAGGAAATTCGCGCCACTGGTGATGACCGCATTCCACGCCATCACGCCATCGCCCTTGTTCGCGATCGTGTAGGCCCGGCTCCCGCCGGTGGAAGACACCGAGTCCTCTGTGGGCATCACATCCAGAATGGGCGTGTTGTTGGCTTGGTTGATGGTAATAATCTTCGGGCTGCTCACCCCGCCGTCGGGGGCTTGGACTTCAATGGTACCCACGCGCGGGCCGGAGGTCTGGTTCGGCAGCACGGTCACTGCCAGCGTGGCATTGCCGGTGCCATTGGTCGTACCCAAGGTGAGAAAGTTCGCACCGCTGGTGACGACCGCGTTCCAGGTCATCGTGCCTTCACCCTTGTTGGTGATGGAAAAATAGCGCGGCCCGCCCGCCGAGGTCACATAGTCCGTTGTGGGTCGCACATCCAGCACAGGGGTGTTGTTGGCCTGGGTAATCGTAATAATCTTCGGGCTGCTGTCGCCACCGTCCGGCGCTTGAACTTCGATGGTACCCACACGCGGCCCAGCGGTCAGATTCTGAGAAACGGTCACAGAAAGTGCCCCGTTCCCGGTTCCGTTGGTATTGCCCAAGGTCATAAAATTGGCACCGCTGGTGATGACCGCGTTCCATGCCATGAGACCTTCGCCCTTGTTCGTGATGCCATAGGAGCGGACACCACCAGCGGAGGGAACGAGATCGTCGGTGGGACGCACATCCAGAACCGGTCGGCAGTTCAACTGGCGAATCGGAATGGTATACGAGACATCGTGCAGGGGATCGGTGTCCGTTACCAGAATGCTACCCGTGCGCACGAGGCCGGTCTGGTTGGCCGGCAAGACCAACGATATGGTTGATGATGTGGGATAGGAGATCGTGCCCGTGCCACCGGCCGCCAAGGTAATGAAGGTCACACCTTCCTGAACAATGGCGGTCCAGCTGGTGGGTTCGCACTTACTGCCCGTGACCTGCAGATAGACCGTACCGCCTTCGCAACGCACCGTCTGCTCGTCGATGGGAAGCACACGAAGACCGGGATCCACCTCAAAAATCGCGTTCGGATACAGGTTGTCCGTCAACGACACAGCCACCACCCGGCTCACGCCCGATGCGCCGACCGTCCACTCCTTGAAACACCACCCATCATCCGGCTTGGCCTCCAACGTCACCAATGTGCCGGGGATGAACTGATTCGCCACCGGCGTGACCACCACGCGACCGTTGCCTTCAACCGTGGGAGCGACTTCGTACTGGGTCTCCCATCGTTTTTCGCCCAAGCCGCCCGTCCCGCCGTTAAAACCTTCCTCGCCCACGGGGGGGTTGCTGACGCCGCCCGACCCGCCTTTGACGGTCACCGTACCCGACTGACGGGTCTCGGAGGAAAGGGTGCGTATCCAGACGCCGCCACCACCACCACCACCGCCGCCAGAAATCCCCGTGCCGCCGCCAGAACCTTCCGCCGACATCGTGCCCTGATTGATGATGTGTGCCGCCTCAATGACGATGACGCCACCACCCGAACCGCCGACCGCCGCCGCATTGGCGTTCAGCAGCACGAAACCGCCTCCGCCACCGCCCGAGCCAAAACGCGGAAACGGATAATTCCCTCGGAACGAGGGATCCTGTGATTGCGCCACCGTATCAAAAGATAAACCCGCCAAGCCCGTTCGTCCACCGCCACCGCCCGTGCCTGCGGTCGCATTGCCGCCGCCACCACCACCACCCACCGTGGGATCGGGCAAACCACCGCCACCACCACCCCGGTTTTCTACGCGATCATTGGCTCCCACCATCCCCCAAGAGTCCCCTTGCACACCCTTTTGGTCTGCAACGGCACCCGCAATTCCCCCGTGATACCCGCGTCCGGATACGTCAATACGTCCCCCCGGTTTAATCCATAAAGTACCGTTCACCCGCAAGCGCAAAATGCCGCCGTCCTGCGAGTCCACGGCCGCACTTGGGTCACCCGAAAAAGACTCGGCAGTCAACGAAGAGTTTTCATCGATGATGAGATTCTCAAAATTGGGCACTTGGTAGGCATTCAGGGGGTCATAGGTCATCGAGGCGCTCGCGGCGAGCTCCGCCCAGACCTCCTGAACGGTTTTAGTGCCGCTGACGGTGTAGGAACCGTCACGCCCAGCACCGAACTCGAAGTCCACGGCCAGCGCGGACGTGGCGACCAAGGCCACGGTGACGGCGGCCAGAACAATTCCCGTTCGACGGGTGCGCACAAAAAAATGGGGGCATCGGATGGCTAGCATGGCTCGTCCTTCCCGATAATTGGAATAAACACACAAAGCGTCCGGAAGACAGACCGCTCCCCTTCTCCCAAGGGGATACGCAGACAAACCGCAGGCGACTTGGTCCCACGGCCCGATATTTCGTTCTCTTCCCTTCGCTGCTTCTAAAATCTCTTACACCATGTCTATTATACGAGAAAGCGAGGAAAAGATTCATAACCCAAGCAATAAAAAACCCGCCCAAGCCCCCATATCTCTCAATTTATGCAACATAAGTCATTTCAAATAAATAACTTACAACAATAACCACTAAAATCACCCCGGTTTATAAAAAAACACGAACTTTAGGGAGCGACTACGAATTCGACCGCATTTCCCGACAAAATTGTCCACTCAGGGCTGAGCGGTGACATTCACCAACGCCTCCAGCAGTTCCGGTTGAACGGGTAATTCCATGACACAACGGAAACCCACGTAGGGAGCCAACCACTCAATGACCGGGCGATCCCCTGCGTCCAAGTAGGCGTTCGCACGCTCCGTCAACGGATCTTTCGGTGCCCACTCCGCATTCCCGCCGCGAAGCACCATCTCGGTTCCCAAGGGCAGCGGGGTGTCCTCCTCGCCGTTGATCGGGCTTCGCGTCCACTCGCTCACATCACCGGCCAACGCCTCACAGCCGACCCACGACAATTCGCCGACCACCTCTCCCTCCACCACCTCCGCCAGCGGCTGGCTTTCACCGTAGGCCGCACGCGCCCACTGCGCCTCGGTGGGAAGCATCCAACCCCGGGAGGCCGCGTAGGCCTGCGCATCGGAAAAGGAGACATTGCCCATGGCGTCATTCGGATCCGCCCCATCGGGGAATTGCCCCGGGCGAATCCGCCAGTTTTCCTGCTTGCAGAATTCACGATAGGAACCCAGCGAAACCTCCAGATGCTCGATGAAGAACGCTGGCACATGCACAGAGGCCCCGTTTATCGAGACCTCGCCGGGTGGCACCAGACAAAGATCCTGCGGCCAGATGGCCAGCGCAGCCAGACACTGGGCGGCCTCCCAGGCCTTTTTCGGGGAATGCGTAGACTCCGCCCCTTGCCACAGCGCCAGCGCGCGACTGAGAACCGCCGCGCCACCGGGTCTTTCCGCAGCCCGAGACTCCGCCGCCGGTTGGATTTTCTTGACCAAGGCCGCATACGAATCCCAGCTCGCGGCCGCTGGCGTTGCTTCTCGTTGCGATTCTTTCTCCCATGCCGACACCACATCGCGCCGGTTCCGGTCCGCCCATTGAAGCCCCCACGCCGTCGCCCAAAGAATGGCCACGGCGGCCATTCCCCCCAAGACCTTCATCGGGTCGAACGGGCGTTTCTCTTCGGCCGGAGCCGCCGACGAAACGAGCGGCCCGCTTCCGTTCATAGTGTGGCGAACGGCGCGCAGCGCACTGCGCAATTCCGTGGCGTCGGCATAGCGTCGCTCACGGTTCGGCTCCACGCACTTCTCCACGATGGCCTCAAGCTCAACCGGAACTTCCGGCACGACCTGGGTGAGTTTCTTCGGAATGCCCGTGGGCGGAATGGAGGTAATGATTTCATAGAGCATGACGCCAACGCTGTAGATGTCCGCCCGGGCATCCACACTCTGACTGCTTCGCACCTGTTCCGGGGCCATGTACATGGGCGTACCCATGATGATCGAGGCACCGGTCAACTGCTGATCCGCCATGAGCTTTGATATGCCAAAGTCCATCAGCTTGACGGTGCCGTTGCTCACAATCATCACGTTTTCCGGCTTGATATCGCGATGGACTGTGTATTGGTGGGCGTACTCCAGCGCGGCGCATAGCTGATCCGCCACACGCAGGACTTCCTGAATCGCCATGCGCCCGCCTGCAGGCAGGGCCTCGAGTTTTTCGCGCAAGGACTGGCCGGAAAGAAACTCCATCGAAATATACACGATGTTCTGCGATATCCCGATGTCATGCACCCGCACGATGTTCGGATGGGCCAGACGCCGCGCAATACGCGCCTCGTTGAAGAAACGCTCCAGCACCATTTTGTCCTGCCCGAACTGAGGCAGCAGCGTTTTAAGCGCCACCACCTCCCCAAGCACATCATCCCGCACTTTGTAGATGCAGCCCATGCCGCCGCGACCGATGATGCTCTGGAACGTGTAGCGATTGGCCAGCACATCGCCCTGACGAAATTGCGATATTTTCTCCGGGGCCGCCGAGGGATGGGCTGCCGGGGCTTCGACCAAGATGCGCGGAAGGGGCGTTTTGCACTGCACACACTCGTGCGCGCCACTGGGGTTGATATGCATGCATCGGGGGCATTTCATCCGCGCCATGACGTGCCCTCCTCTTCGCGCAGCCAGCGCAAAGTATGCGCCAAGCCCTCTTCGAGCGACACCGACGGCTCGTAGGCAAAAGCCCCGCGCGCACGACCGATATCCGCCCAAGAACGCAGGATGTCACCCGCACGGGCGGGATGAAATTCGGGGGCAATATCCGCGCCGGTCAGACGACTGAGGGCGCGAGCCAATTCCAGCACGGAAACCGGTTGCCCGCACGCGATGTTATACACCCCGCGCAACGGTCCCGGCATCCGGCAGGCGCGCAAGTTCGCGTCCACCACGTTGTCCACAAAGGTGAAGTCGCGGGCCTGTGTGCCGTCCCCGAAAATGATCGGCGCTTCCCCGCGCAGCAAACGCACCACAAAACGCGGAATCACTGCTGCATAGTCCGAGGTCGGATCTTGTCGGGGGCCGAACACGTTGAAATAACGCAAGCCTACGAGATCCATGCCGTAAAGTTCGGAAAAGACCTCGGCGTACATCTCCCCCGCCGCCTTGGAAACCGCGTAGGGCGAGATGGGAGCCTTGGGCAGGGTTTCGTTGAGCGGGAAGGTCTGCGCATTGCCGTAGACGGAGGAGGAGGAGGCATAGACGACCCTTTCCACCCCGGCCGCGCGCGCTGCGACAAAGACGCTGAGCGTCCCGTCCACATTGGCGTGGTTGGTGGCTTCGGGTGCGGCGATGGAGCGGGGCACGGCGGGTATCGCCGCCTGATGCAGGCAGTAGCGCACCCCGCGCAGCGCCTTGTCCAACGTGGCACGATCACACACGCTGCCCTCAATGACCTCGACGGCGGAACCCAAGCCGGACACGTTGGCGCGGCGACCGGTCGAAAAATCGTCCAGAATCCGCACCGTCTCGCCCTGCGAAGCCAGCGAGTGGGCCAAATTGGACCCTATGAATCCCGCGCCGCCAGTAATAAGGAACGTCGCCATGCCAGATCTCCGCTGCGGTCATTATAAATTCCGCGTGCGCCCGGAACAATGGTGCCCGCAGACGAACCGCTCAGCGTATTGGCCGACTCTCCTCCGGCATGCGGCACCACACTCCCGTCACGACCACACGATCAAACCGGTCTCGTGTTTCTGGGCAAGATCTTCGTGATTGGGGATCACCCGGATGGTGAATCCCTGCTGTCCGGTCTCCTTGCACAGAATCGCGCCTTCAAAACGGTAGACGCCATTGCCAAGCACCTTGGCGCATGACATTTCCATCGTGTACCCATGAGGAATCTGCCCGTTCGGACTCAGATCCCCGTAGTAAATTTCGACCGTGACGTCCTTCTCGGTAAGTTCTCCGAGGTAGACCTCGGCACTGACTTGAAGACTCGAACCCACCGGCAAGCCTTCGGTCGGGCCGGAGGCCACGCTGACCACGTTCACCTTATCCCACAACTGATGCACCCGATCCTTCCAGTGCGACAGCGCAAGCGCGCGGGCGCGCTTGTTCTCTATCAGCGTGGACTTGCGAATCGAACACGGAATATAGCAGCGATCCGCGTATTCCTGCACCATGCGGTAGGTATTGAACACCGGGCAAATGGTACTGATCGCGGATTTCATGCGGGCAATCCACTCCCGGGGAAGATCATCGTGACCCCGTTCATAGAAAATCGGTACGATCTCCTTCTCGAGAATGTCGTACAGGGCCTCGCTTTCGACGAGATCCTGTTCCTCAATGCTGTCGTAGGTCTCGCCCTTGCCGATGCTCCATCCGTTGTCGCCCAGCAACTCGGCCTCACACCACCATCCGTCCGGGATACTAATGTTGAGCGCACCGTTGGCCGCCGCTTTCATTCCGCTCGTGCCGCTCGCTTCCATGGGACGGCGCGGCGTGTTCAGCCAGCAGTCCACCCCTTGGACCATGTAGCGGGCCACGTTGATGTCGTAGTCTTCCAGAAACACCATGTGGTTTCGGGTCTCGCCGTCGCGGCAGAAATGGGCCCATTGCTTGATGATTTCCTTGCCCGCAGTATCCGCCGGGTGGGCCTTGCCCGCCACAATGAGCTGCACAGGCCGCTTCGGGTCACACAGGATCTTTTTCAGGCGTTCGGGATCGCGCATGAGCAAGGTCGCCCGCTTGTAGGTGGCGAAACGACGCGCAAAGCCGATGGTCAAGACCTCCGGATCAAGCACCTCCAACGCGAAACGACGCTCCGAACTCGGCGCGCCTCGATTGATCAGCTGCTTCAAGAGCCGACGGCGGGCAAAATTCACCATGCGTTCCCGGCGTCGCTCGTGCGTCCGCCACAATTCCGTGTCCGGCACTTCATCGATATGTTCCCAGATCGACTGGTCGTCGGGACTGTTGATCCAGCCCGGCCCGAGATAGCGGTCATAGAGGTCTGCTAAATCCTGTGAAATCCACGAACGGGTGTGAATGCCGTTGGTGATCGAGGTAATGGGCACTTCGTTTTCAGGAAGCCCCTTCCACGTCAGTGACCACATGTTGCGCGACACCTCGCCGTGCAACTTGCTCACCCCGTTGGCACCCGCACTCAGTTTAAGCGCCAGCACCGTCATGCAGAAGGGTTCGCGTCCGTCATGCGGGTTTTGGCGACCAAGCGACAGCAATTCATCCATGGAGATATTCACCTCCTGGCAATACTTGCGCAGATAGGTGTCGATCATGCCCGGCTCGAACATGTCATTACCGGCGGGCACGGGCGTGTGCGTGGTGAAGAAACTGCCAGCCTTCACCGTTTCTGAAGCCTCACGGAAGGTCACCCCGTCTCGCCGCACCAAATCCTTGATCCGTTGCAGGGTCATGAACGCGGCGTGGCCCTCATTCATGTGGTACACGCTCGGCGTGATGTTCAACGCTTGAATGGCGAGTACGCCGCCCATGCCCAGCATGATTTCCTGGCGGATACGTGTCTCGCGGTCGCCACCGTACAACTGCCCGGTGATCGCACGGTCTGCGGGCTGATTGTCCTCGTGGTCGCAATCGAGCAAGTAGAGCGGTACACGTCCCACCTGACACCGCCAGATATACGCCTTCACGATCCGGCCGGGGTATTCCACCTCGATGACGAGCGGCTTGCCGGACGCGGTGCGCTCCATCTGGATCGGCATGTTATAGAAATCGTTGCGCGGATAAAGTTCCTGCTGCCAGCCGTCCTGATTGAGGTATTGGCGGAAATAGCCCTCTCGGTACAGCAGCCCGACGCCGACGAGGGGCAGCCCCAAGTCGCTCGCCGCCTTGAGGTGGTCACCCGCTAGCACACCCAAACCGCCCGAGTAGACGCTGATCGACTCGTGCAGTCCGAATTCCGCAGACAAATAGACGACCAGCATGTCTTTGGGAGCCTGCGGATTGCGGGCCGACCAGCTGCGGACGGACATGTATTCCTGCAGGTTGTCCCAAACCCGATCCATGTGGGCCAGGAACGAATCGTTCTTGGCCAACTCTTCAAGGCGAAGTTGGCTCATTTCTCCCAGCAATAAGCGGGGATTTTCATGTGTTGTGCTCCACAAGTCCCGATCCATCCGGAAGAATAGACTGACGGCGTCTGGATTCCAGCACCACCACATATTGTTCGCAATATCGAGCAACCGCGAAAGACGTTCCGGCAGTCGCGGTACAACGGTGAATTTTGATACTCGTGCCATGGTATTACCCTTTCAAGCGCATTAGACTGGCTACTCCCGCCTACCATACCAATAATTTGGGAGCCGGCACAAGATCCGGTTTCTTTGGCCAGCCGATGCGGTGGAAATTTCCGCCATTCTTCCGTACTTCCGGTGACAGACTCGCACAAGACGAAAAGTATCTGGTACTATCATCCACATGTGGATGCGGCCTCTTTGCATGCCGACTGAGCACGCAAACACCAAAGGAGGACTGGTATGGTTGGGTTGATTCTCTTTATAAGCGCCTTGTCCGCCGCGCCGGGCGAGTGGCCCGTGGAAACACGGGAAATACAGGCGCTGGCTGAAAACGAGCCGAAATTTCAGGCGGCCCTGCTCGCCTGTTACGAGCGCGAACGTCAGACCATCAACGAGGCCCAAGACAAGATGGATGCGGCAAGGGTTGCCGGAAACCAGTCCATCGTTGACGACCAAGTCGCGCTCATCAAGAAACACACCGATATCCTAAAGCAGAGCTTCGAGCGAGCGATGGAAAAATACCCGGAGAATCCCCGCATCCTGGTTCCCTACGGTGAAATCCTGTATGACTATGCGGGCGATGCGGAAGGTGGCCTGCGAAGCTGGGAACTGGCCCTCACCAAAGACTCCACGTGCGGTGCCGCACACAACAACCTCGCCATGCACTATTGCCACAACGGCGAATACGAAAAGGGATTCCAGCATCTGGACGAATCACTGGCACTGGAACCCAAGAATCCGAACTACCTCTTCAACGCGGTTCAGGTGTATCTCGTCAATTTCCCGCAGCTCGCCACCTACAAAAAATGGAATCGGGAGCAAATCTATCTCAAGGCTATGGAATACTCCCGTCTGGCCGCCAAACTCCAGCCCAAGGACTATGAGCTCACCTGTGATTACGCAGTCAATTTCCTCGCCGCTGAAGACTTTGGCGTACCCGTCAAGTGGGCGGATGCCGCAAAGGCCTGGCAGAAGGCCCGCAAGAACGCGCAAAGAGAGGATCAGTGCTTCTTCTCGTGGCTAAACGAAGGCCGCGCATGGGTTCGCGGAAAAAATCTCGCCAAGGCCGAGAAATGCGTGAACGAAGCCTTGAAAATAATTCCGAACAGCGATCCCGCCAAGGCGCTGTTGGCGGATATAAAATCGGAGCGTGGCTCGAAAACAAAACCACGCGAAAAAGCCCAGCCATAGAAAGTCCCTGATGTCCCAGCCCGACCCTATTATGGAAGTACCGCCCTCCCCGGCACCTGTCGCTGAACCAAGCCACTTGCGACGCCTTTTCTTTGGACGTAGGGCCGGTGAACTCATTGTGCTGGTAGCCGTATGGGTGCTGTTCTACCTCTTTGTCGTGCGCGGCATGAGCTTTTTTCTTGTTCCTTCCCGCTCCATGGAACCAAACCTTCTTGTGGGCGACCAACTGGTGACCCTGTCCCAGAGAACCTACGAGCGCGGCGACATCGTGGTGTTGCACGACCCCAAGGAAAAAGGGGCGCATATCGTGAAGCGGATAGTGGGTCTCGCCGGAGATCACGTCGGCGTTGGGGGCGGAGCGTTGTTCATCAACGGGGGCTATGTGTCTGAACCCTACATTGCCGAGCCCATGAAATACGCCATCGTACCCGAAGTGGTCGTGCCCGAGGGGCATATTTTTTTCCTCGGTGACAACCGCAACGACAGCGATGACAGTCACATCGACGGCACCACCGTCCCTGTGTCGGAAATCGTCGGCAAAGTCCGGTGCATCTACTATCCCTATAGCCGCACCGGCTGGGTGCGCTCGCACCCCGTGATTCCCGTGCGTGATGAAACCTGAAGCAGAGACCCGCCTCTTGCAATACACCAACCCCCGCAATTACTGGAACGCCCTATGAACAAGACCTCGGTTTCAATCTTCTACCCCTGCTACAACGACTGGGGCACCATGGGAAGCATGGTATTGCTCACCGTTCAAACGGCCGAGCGACTCGGACTGGACTACGACATTACCTTGATCGATGACGGAAGCGGCCCGCACACCCTGCAGTTGCTCGATATCATCGAGGAGAAATATCCCACGGTCAAGGTGGTGCGCCATGAGAAGAACCGGGGTTATGGCGGTGCCTTGCGCAGCGGTTTCGCCGCCGGAAGCAAAGAGTGGATTTTCTACACCGATGGCGATGCCCAATATGATGTTCGCGAGCTTGAGTTGCTCGTTGCGCAGGCAAGCCCCGAGGTCGATGTGGTGCAGGGTTACAAGATCACCCGCAACGACCCCACGCACCGGCGGGTTATCGGCCGCATCTACCACTGGATGGTGAAGACCGCTTTTGGGCTGCGTCTGCGCGATGTCGACTGCGATTTCCGGCTCATTCGCCGCAGCGTGTTCGACCGCATTACCCTGATCCACAACAGCGGCATTATCTGCTGCGAAATGATGGTCAAAATCCAGCGCGCCGGATTCCGCGTGGCCGAAGTACCGGTGCACCACTTCGAGCGCGCCCACGGCAAGTCACAATTCTTCAATTTCCCGCGAATCGCCAATGTGGCGAAGAACATGGCGGAATTGTGGTTCCGGCTCATCATACTGCGCAAGGAGATCTAGGCCATGATTCCTTTTCTCGAATTCCACTCTGAATTTCGCAGGCTCGAAACCGAAATCCGCGCCGCCATCGACGAGGTTTTTCAGGCGGGATGGTATATCCTCGGCAAACAGCTTGAAGCCTTTGAAAACGAGTTCGCCGCCCACCTCGGCGCTGCGCACGCCGTTGGCGTTGCCTCCGGCACCGATGCCATCCATCTCGCGCTCGCTGCGGCGGGTGTGATCCGGGGCGATGGCGTGATCACGGCCGCCAACACCTGTGTGCCCACCGCCGTTGGCATCATCGCCGCCGGTGGTGAGCTGCAACTTGCAGACGTTGATCCGGGCACGCTCACGATGTCACCCCAAGCCCTCGAGCGGGCCATCACCGAAAAGACTAAAGCCATTGTGCCCGTGCACCTCTACGGGCATCCCTGCGACATGGACGCCATATTGGCCATCGCGCAGCGGCACGGCTTGGTCGTTGTGGAGGACTGTGCGCAGGCGCACGGTGCATGCTACCGGGAACGCCCTTGTGGACGCTTCGGGGCTGCCGCCGCCTTCAGCTTCTACCCCTCCAAAAACCTCGGCGCCTACGGCGACGCCGGAGCGATTGCCACCGATTCCGACGAGATTCGGGGACGCCTGCGCCGCCTGCGCAACTACGGCGAGGACCGCCGCTATCACCACGTCTGCGACGGCGTCAACAGCCGTCTCGATGAAATCCAAGCCGCCATCCTGCGGGTGAAGCTGCGCCACCTCGACTGGGCCAATGACGCCCGACGTCAGCGCGCCCAACGCTACCACGAGCTACTCGCCGGATTTCCCCTGCGCCTGCCGCACGAGGCTCCGTGGGCCACTGCCAACTACCATCTTTTCGTGATACGCACTCCGCAGCGCGATGCTCTGGCCGAGCACCTTCGCGAACGCGGTGTCGCCACCCTCATGCACTACCCCGTGCCCCTGCACCTGCAAGAGGTCTATCAACGCCTCCAGCTTGGCCCGGGCTCTTTCCCGGAAGCAGAGCGTGCCGCCCACGAAGTCCTTTCGCTGCCGCTGCACCCCGATCTGCCGATGGAGGAAGTCGAACAGGTCGCCTTGGCGGTTCGCGATTTTTTTGGTTGAGCGTTTCCCTGGGAGCGCCGGCAGGGATGCCGGCGCTCCCAGGGCGAAGGTCTTGGCCTATCCTTGCGGTGCTACGCGGGTAATTGCCAGGTTTAATGCTGGTTCTGTGCCGGGTATTGCCGATGCCCAGTACCAGCTGGAGGCATCGGGCCAGGTGTGTCCCCTGGCAGGTAGATCTTCCAGCGCGGCGGGCAAAACGGGTGCAGACACGCGCATGAAGCATTCCCGGACAACGCGTTTGCGGCCGTCGGGATGCGTTGCGGAAAAACTGCTCCACAGCCGCCCCTGCGGGTCGCGCCAGCCCGGCAGGGTGGCGCAGTGCCAGCCGAAGGCTTCGTAGCACCGGCGCGATTCGTGCAAGGCTCGGGAAACCTCCGGGGTGAGCCGCAGTAGAACCATGGCCTCGCCGCACCGGAACTGGGCCATGCGCCCTCCAAACAAGTTTTCGGCTCCCGCCCATTCTGGTGGAATAGGCGCTGCGACCAGGGGCGCTCCCTCCCACGTTTTCGGCCAGACAATACCAGCGAGTTCCGGGGGAGCGCCCCTATGCGCTTTGGATTCCGCCAAAAGGGGCGATGCAGCGGCGGCCACTGCGGATAGAAAAAAGAACGCGCGACAAAGGTAACCCGCGACTCGTTCCGGCTTGTCCGGGGCCGCGCCTGGAACTACGCGAAGTCGCCAGGCGAATGCCATCATCGCGAGTGACACCGCCAGAAAGATTATCAAGCCCACACCGCTATGAAAGAGTTCGCCCAGCGGGAATCGGGTCTCCACCAAGAACAGCGAGGCCGCACGCAGAGCGTTTCCGAGAACGATAGCCATCAGGGTGAGGACAAGCAGCAGGCCTGTGCGCCACAAGGTGAGTTCCGTGTATCCGGCGAGCAAAGTGGCCAGCAGCAGCCCCACACCCAGCATGTGGATGCCGCTGCACGGCGCATCGAGCAGGACTTGGCGGGTGCCATCGGAAAGCGCGAGACCATCGAGCTGCGCCTGCCCCCACAGCATGCCCTCGGCGAGGACACCGCTGACCCGGCGCAAGGGATACGCGCAGAAAAAATCCAGTGGTGGCCCGAGCGGCAGGATCACAATGGCCAGCGGCAGCCAGGACCACGAGCGAGAGGGCTGCGGCGTGACGGCTAATGCAATGCAGGCCAGACTGGTGGTCAGCAAGCCCGTGGAGAGGAGTCGGGGAAGGGTATGGCAAAGCAGGGCGTAGGCGGTCAGAAGCCCGGTCGACGCGACAAGCCAACTGAAGGCCACATCACACCGCTCCCGTGCCACCGGAACCCGGGTGCAGCGCTGCACGGCCCACACCCCGAGTACCACCACCGGAATCCAGGGTTGCCCGGAGACCCAACGCTGGAGCAACCACCCTTCCGCTGCCCACCCGCCCGCCAATCCGGCACCGATGTAGAACAAAGGAGTGGTGCCGTTCGCCCGGTGTCCGGCTGCGGATTTCGGACTCATGTTTTCGCGCGACCCAGTTTCCGGTGTCGCGACCAAGCCACCGTGGCGGCAAGGAAAGCCACGGCGATGAGTGCCCATTCCTCTGGCTCGGGTACGATGGGTACCGCATCGAGGTCGTTGGACGGATTCAGGTTGTGGTCTTTGTACTGCTGCGCCGTTTGGAGTACCACCGCACCGCTCAGTGGCGTCACCAGGCGGTTCGACATGGCCAGCTTGGTGGCTTCCGCTTTTTCTTGGGGCGTGCCCTGCCACGCCATCAGCCGCACCCGCTCTGCGACCGCCAGCCGTGCGCCGTGCCCCTTGTCAGGGGAGGCGGGGCCATCCGCCGGGCCATTGGGCAAGAGTTCATAGCGGGCCCGGGGTAGCGCCCCAGCAATTTGCCGCACGGCATGACTGCTCGTCTCTTTGGCATCGGACAATATTGGCAAGGGACGTATCATGGGTGCCGTGTCCAGCTTCTCCATCACCACGTTGTTTTCGCTCGTATATCCCAGTGCATACAAAACTATCGGCGCGCCGTTGGCCGATTGCGGCTGACGGCGCATGCGCTGCTGGAGCCCCTCTACACTCGAAAGTTCGATCGGTAATGCGTCGTGGACCCAAAGAATTGCGCCATTGGCTTGTCCCGCAGCCCATTCCCACGCTTTCTCCAAGGCCGGTGCCGGGTCCTGCCCGCCTTCGTAGGTGAGCCCTTTCAGCCAGGCTACCAGCTCGGGCGATGGCGGTGCGAATTCCTCCTTCCAAACACGCGGAAGTGGGCCCGTTTGTATCGCGCGAATCTGGCTTCCAGTTGGCAGTGCCTCGATTAGAGCATTCCAGTCCATCTTCGCCATGGCCTCCGCCATACCAACTGAACCATCAATGATCAGGCACAGTGCCGGTGTGACCGCTTGCCCGGCATCGAGGTGAACCGTGGCGCGGGTCTCGGACAGCGCAGAATCGGCACTCGCGGGAACCGCGATAGCTTGAGGGATGCGTATTATGGCCGTACCGGGCTGTTCGAATTGGATTTCGGGAACCTTGCCCTGCAATACCGTCCGGCCATCCGCCCGCGTCTCGACTTCGATACCGGGGATTCCGGTCTCCATCGGAGCGCGACTTTCTATCCAGATGGAACGGCACACTGAATCGGGCCGATCGAAGGTCCGACCCTCGAAAAAGGGCAGGGTAAGCACCGCGCTGGAATCGCACAATTCCAGCGGAATGGTGAATCCCACCTTCACTTTCAGGGTTCCATGGGAGGGTACGGGGAAACACTCAAGCGCGACCGAATTCGAACCCGATACTGTCAGCAGGGCAGGATCACGGCGCTGCGAGATCGCCACATCGCGGTAGGCTTGCACCGCCTGATTGCGCGTGCCATAAGCCGCTTCGCAGGGTTCTCCATTCACCCACAATGTCAGTCGGCTGCCCACCGCACCATAGGGAAGACGAATGTGCCCCAGCACGGATTGATCCCACTCCTGCTCATTGCGAAACTCGAGGGTCCATTCCAGATAAGCGGTTGCAGTCCCGGTATCCACCGCGCCATCCATTGTGCTGGAAAGCAAACAGGGGTCAACCGCGCGTTGCGCATGGACATCGATCAGATGGAGGGGACTCCGCCAGAGGGGGCTGACCGACTGTGTCGATGCTAATCTTGGCGATTTTCCGGTGATCTTGTAATACAGCGACCAGCGCGACATATTCGCATCCCCATCGAAATCCATGCCGGGGAAGCGGCCCGAGGCGCTATGTACCAAGCTCTCGACATTGCCAAGGCGCTTCAGCCACCACTGCCCCTGTATCTGCGCCTGCACATTGTCTGACAGCGCTTTTCGGACGGCCCATTCCGTGACTGCGGAGCGAATATGCGAGGGACCGACCAGCGCCCCCACCAGCACGACCCCGAGAGCCATTCGCTTAAGCGCCCAGGCACGGGTCACGCCCAGTTCGCCGCATCGATCCCAGAGCTGACTGAGTTGCACCACGCTCAACATGAAGCACATCAGGGGTGCAAAGCCCATGAATCCAAGCAAGACAAGGCAGCAGATCGCCGCCAAGGGAAGAACGGGCACATATACCAGGAAGTAGAGGAAGGACAACACGACGGCAAAGCCGTTCAGAATGTAGACCCATGATTTGAACCAGTCGCCGATGCGGTCTGCCTCTTTTTTTCGAAAATCATCCCCCAGGCCCAGCCCGACCACAATGAGAATAAGCCCTGCCAAGTGACCCAAGTCCGGCATCGGATCAATGTACAATTCCGACATGATGCCAACCACGAACTCAAAGAGAATGGCAAATATGGCGGTGCATAGCGTCAACAAGGGAAAAATGCGGACAAGACCTAGAATTTGGCCCTTGCTGCTTCGCTTCCAGGCACTGTCGCCCGAAGCGTCCGCTGGTTTCATGTCCGGCGCGATAATCTCCTGCGCAGCCCCAAGCGCGGCGAGTTTCCTTTGCAGCATTTCCTCGGTGACGGGTTCGCCCGGTGCCTCGTTGAGTTCCGCCTCCACGTGCGACCGGATCCCCTCCGTGATCTCAGCCCCATCCTGTCCTGAAGCCTCGGCCCATCGCTTCAGTTCATCAAGATAGTTGTCCAGCCGCTGCCGTGCCTCAGGTGTCCATTCCTTCATTGCCGTCCTCCCGCTTGTCCAGTTGTTCGATGCCCTTCGTCAACTCCCGCCAATGCAGAACCATGCCCCGCCCCGGAGGCTTGGCGAGTCAGTCCGGTTTGTTTTCGGCAGGACGCACGAAGAACTCCACCGGAGTTTCTTCCCCGCCGCGCACACGAAGTTCGAGGCGCAGGAGCGTCACGCCATGTTCATCCGGGGTCACTTGGTCCGTTCGGCTGATACGCCATGCGTTGCCGCGCCCGAGGGATCGGATGAGCCGCGGGGCTTCTGTGCCACCCATCAGGATCACGGCGTTCTTCACTTTCACCGCTGCCTTTTCGTCTTTTGTTCGCAACTCGATTTCATATTCGCCGGGTGTCTGAATACGGGCGGTCAACGGAATCTCAATGGGGATCCATGTGGTGGTGGCCCGAATCGGCTTCTCTGTGTCCACGAGCTTCCAGTGGTTTTCCGGCACCGTGACCGAAGCGGAAGGGTTGGTCGACTCCGGTGCCTCGTACGCGGCAAAGCGTTTGATTTGGGGCGTGTCCGAGGCATCGGTGATGCACAGGCGCAGTCCATCGATGTCGGCGCTTTCCAGTACATCAATTTTCTTGTAGCCGATGGATTGGCCCGTCAGGCACTTTTTCCAAGTGCCATTCCGGAAGCATTCCAGGGTATAGGCCCGTACACGCTGCCCGGCGCGGATGTCCTCCATGGTCACCACGCGGTTGACGCGTGTGGGACCGGCAAACCGCAGTTCGAGGGTGGTTCCTGTGCCCGATATCTCACCCTTGGGCTTTTCGTACAGACTTTCAATGGCGCGCCCGAATTCCCGGTAGCGCTGGATATGCGATTCCGGGATGCGGCCTGTGGTGTCCGGCGTGGCATTCAGCATGAGCACACAACCTCGACCCACGGACGTATAGTAGACATCCATCAATGTTTGAACCGACTTGAGCATCGGGTCAGTATCCGGGCCCCAAAACCACTTGTGGTCGAGCAGGGTTGTGTCCATTTCCATTGGCAACCACACATCGCCGTCCGGATTGCTGTCTTTGCCGGTCGAAACCCCGGTTGCGGCGGCGGCTTTGTCCACGGTCTGCCAAGCGGGATAGGGCGCGATGCCTTTTTCGTTGCCGGGCCATCGCAAGGTGGCATGCGGGCCTTGAAACACCATCGCGGAGGGTGCCCATTGCTTAATCACGTCGCCCAGTTCAATGACACAACTTCCGTCAAACCAAAGTTCGGAAATCTCTCCATAGCGGGACAGAACTTCGGTCCATTGCTGCCGCAAGACGGCGTTGTAAGCCTCCTGACGGGCGGGGTTCTTGGTGCGTCCGCCGCTTCCGATGCCGGCACCCCACTGTTCATCGCCGGGATACAGGTATATCCCCAGTTTGAGGCCATACTTGCGGCAACTTTGGGACAATTCGGCCAGCACATCACCTTTGCCCCCTTTGTAGGGCGTGTTGCGGATTCCGTAGTTGCTGGTCTCTGTCTGCCACCAGCAGAATCCGCCCGTGTGCTTGGCCACAAACACGATCTGTCTGGCACCAAAGGATTGGGCGGCCTGGCACCATTGATCGGTGTCGAGTTGGGTAGGATTCACCTGGTCCTGCGGCGTCGTGTGGTTATCGTATTCGCGCCCCTGCCAAGTGCACGGATCAAGACACAACAACATCTCGATTTCCATTTCGTGCCACGCCATCTGCCCAGGTGTCGGCACACCGGCTGCAAGGGCAGGTCTTGTCGCGCAGACTAGGGTAAGCACCATGAGAAAAATGAATGCGAAGACAACGGACTGTGGCGAAATGGGATGCATCACCGAACTCCTGGGTTGGGACCGCACGAAAGATGGGCGTCTATTGGCTCAAACGGACTCTATGATGATAGTACCCCCTTGGTCAAAACGAACTCAATCCACCCCTTGAAATTCCACGTCAGAACTGCAAAAACGTGTAGCTTAGAGGTCATGAGGGATTCGTTTGTCGGTTTTTTGGGGAATTCCCTTACAATTCAGACCTGTGGGTACCGAAAAGTAAGGGAATATGCAGGACACGCCAGCTATCTGCAATCTCTCGGACTTGGCTTGCGCGGTTCCGTGGGATGCGGGATAACGGTGCGCTTGGATATAGCAGGTCGGATTGCGCCTACCAGTACAATGCGACCTCGACCTCGGAGCGGGCTGCGCCGCTGATACTGCGCAGTTGGGCGACATAAACGCCTTGCTCCAGCAATGCATGCGCGTCTACCGGGTCGCCCAGAACACCACCGCTGGGGAGATAGACTGCGGTCAGTTGCGCGGTGTAGGGCCGTGCCGTGAACTGTAGATAGCCGCCGGGCATCCCGTTGAACTTCACCCAGGTCGCGCCGTTGGCGGTGAGTACCACCGGGGTATAGGTGAGGGCCGACTCCGTCGTCACGGACAACAGCGTACTCACCTCGGCCGCCGATGTCGGCACTGCGGAAACGCGTTCCAGGCCAGTCGATGCGGAAAGGTAGGACGAGGAGACCGCGTGCAGCGCAAGCGCGTAGATGCCGGTCGCGGGGATGTTGTTGAGATCGACGGGGGTCACCAGATCGCTTTGGTAGGCGGTTCCGATCACCGTGCCATCCTTGCTCCCTGCAAAGAGGTTTTGCCCAATGGTGGCCGAAAACTGCACCCAGGTCTTCGCTTCCTTGAGGTACGGACGGCTGGTCTGCACGGCGGGCGAAGATGGCGTCCACACGGTCGTGATATCGGCAATGGATACCGGATTCACGGATACCTTCACGAGCCCCGCCAGCACCGTTTGCGTGGCGAGGTCAGTGCTCAGGGCGATGAAATATTCGCCGTCGGAGGGCAGATCCAATATATTGAGCAGGGAGGCATCGACGCTCACTGGCGTGCGGTGATCGCTGGCGTAGACTGCGGTGATCTTGGCATCGCCCTTCACGTCCAAGTGCAGGTTCGCCCCTTTCACGCTGGTGAATTTCACCCAGGTTGGTGTGCCGGACTGCAGGGTGGCCTGCGTGTAGTCCACCGTTGTCGGGTCATCCGTAACCTTGAGTTCCGTCCCAACCTCGCCCTCATTCATCGGATCCGGCTTGAGCGTCACCGCTATGGTGTAATTTACGTCCGCCGTTACGGTCTCGGGGAAATCGTTCGTCAATTGCACATAGAGGTCGCGGTCCGCCTCTGGTGCAACCACGGCCACTGATTTTGCGGTCGTTGTGGCGGTCTGCAGAATGGGGTTACCCCGGGAATCGTTTACTTTTTCATAATAGGCCTGACTCAACGCGCCAAGGCCCGCGTCCGTCGTCCCCGGAGCGGCATTGCTGTCGATAGCAACGGTGTATTCACGTCCACCGGCGGCCCCAAACTTATACCAAGTTGTCTGCCCGGCCGACAGCAACCCCGTCTGGGGATCGGCATCAATGACCAAGGCCACGGCGTTTGTCGGCACGGCCATCGTGATGCGGGTGGCCGGACATCCCGTCAAACCCGCAACCAACACGACCGCAAGGGCAAACCCGCCAAGATTCTTCCGCGTAAACATCGACATCATGGAACCTCTTTCATTTAGCGGGAGCGGGAAAACCCGCCCCGCCATGTGCCCGTCTCATCCGTCATTTTACCACACTATTGCCCCCAACGCAGCGACATCCGCCTCCGAATAAACTATTTTCACGAACCTCTTGACATTCAGCGATATATGGGATATAATTTATCTATATTAGATATTGAGACGCCGATCGGCATCGGCGTGAACGTGAAAACCAGCAGGAGAACGAGTCATGAGTGAAATGTTTTGCGACCAATGTGAACAAACTTTCCGTGGCACCGGTTGTGTAACCAAGGGCGTATGCGGAAAAGACCCCGACATGGAATCTTTGCAGAAGATTCTGCTGTACGGACTCAAGGGTATGGCGGCCTACAAGCACCACGCGCGACGTCTGGGCAAGACGGATGAGGCCGTGGAAGCGTTCATCGAAGAGGCGCTCTTTGCCACCGTGACCAACGTGAACTTTGATATTCCGTCGCTGTTGGAACTGGTGCTGGAATGCGGGCGCATGAATCTGCGCACCATGCAGCTGCTCAACGACGGCCACGTCGAGACATTTGGCAATCCTGTCCCGGTGGAAGTCAGCGAAGGCATCCAAGCGGGCCCGGGTATTCTGGTGACCGGTCACGACCTGCTAGACCTCAAGAATTTACTGGAACAGACCGCAGGCACGGGCGTGAATGTGTACACCCACGGTGAAATGCTGCCGGCGCACATGTATCCCGAATTGCACAAGTACCCGCACCTCAAGGGCAACTACGGCGGCGCGTGGCAGAAACAGCGCAAGGAATGGGCGGCGTTTGGCGGACCGATCCTCGCGACCACGAACTGCGTGCTGATCCCCACGGCCGACTCCCCCTATGCGGATCGCCTTTACACGCTGCGCACCGTGGCGGTTCCCGGCGGCAAGAAAGTCGTGAATGACGACTATTCCGAGATCATCGCGCAGGCCAAGGCTATCGGCAACCTCACAACGACCGTGCTGAAGAAGTCGACGGTTGGTTTCCACTGGACGCAAATCCTCGCAGCGGCGGACAAGATCGTCGGCGCGGTGAAGGCCGGCCAGATCAAGCATTTCTTCCTTATTGGCGGTTGCGACGGCGCAGAGCCGGGCCGGAACTATTTCAGCGACTACGCCCAAGCCACGCCGGAAGACTCGATCATCCTCACGCTGGGTTGCGGCAAGTTCCGCATCCGCGAGCACGATTACGGCACGGTGGCTGGATTCCCCCGCCTCCTCGACATGGGCCAATGCAACGACGCCTACGGCGCGGTTCAGGTGGCGCTTGCGCTGGCGAAGGCCTTCGAGTGCGGCGTGAACGACCTGCCGCTGACGCTGGTGGTGAGCTGGTTTGAGCAGAAAGCGGTGGCGGTGCTGCTGACCCTGCTCGCGCTGGACGTGAAGAACGTGCGGCTTGGACCGGCGCTTCCGGCCTTCGTCACCCCGAACATCCTCAATGTGCTTGTCGAGCGCTGGGGCGTGCAACCCATCGGACAGGATGCCGCGGCCGACGTGAAGGCGGCAATGGGCGCATAACCATTTCCCTGCTGGGACTTCCGCGCCGACTCGCAAGAGAAAAGCGGAAGTGCGGGAGGACGGGTCCACTACCATGGATTGGTTCTCCCGCTTTTTTCTTTGCCTTGCGTGCTCCTGAAAAGGTCATGCTACAATGCGGAAACTCAACAGGAGATGACCATGCGCCCTGCCATTGCGATTACTCTGCTCTTATCCGGCCTTTCCGTCTCCGCTTTTTCGGAAAAGCAGGCCAGTGTCCTCTATCCCAAAGCCATCGCGGATTCGCTGCGCGCCAAGGCGCAATCGGTGGATTGGATCATGGCTGTGCGCGATCAGGTGCTCGCCAAGGCCAAGCCCTGGATGGAACGCAGTGATGACGACCTGTGGTCGCTCATGTTCGGCCCGACCATCACGCGGTCATGGATGGTGTGGTCCAACGGCCAGTGTCCTTCGTGCACGAAAGATGTGCCCATGTACAACTGGGTCATGGACGCGCTGGGGCATCCCTGGAAGACGCAGTGCCCGCATTGCAAGGAGTGGTTTCCCAAAAACGACTTCGACAAGTTCTACCGTTCCGGGCTGGATGCACGCGGGGTATTCGATGCCGCGAAGGCCGATCGCGCGCTGCTCTTCAATACCGATCACCCAGATGCTGCCGACCCGAAGCACTTGTTCGGGGTGGATGACGGGGAGGGTTATGTGGATGGCGAAAAGCGCTGGCGGTTCATTGGGACCTATCTCATTTACGGCCAATGGAAGCAGGGGGTGGTGGAAGGCATCCGAACCCTCAGCGCGGCCTATTTGCTCACCGGTGATCCGGTCTATGCTCGCAAGGCGGCCATTATGCTCGACCGCGTAGCCGACCTGTATCCCGAATTCGACTTCAGCAAGCAGGCGATGCTGTACGAAGGCCCGGGACTACGCGGCTATGTCTCCACCTGGCACGACGCGTGCGAAGAAACCCGCGAGATGGTCATGGCGTACGACATCCTGTTCGAGGGCATCCGCAATGATGGCGAGCTGGTTTCGTTTCTCGCGAAGAAAGCCGAGGTGCACGGACTCGCCAACAAGAAAGAGACCTTTGCCGATATCCAGCGCAACATTGAGGAACGCATCCTCGTGGATGCGCTGAACAATGTGCCGAAAATCACCACCAACTATCCGCGCACGGAAATTGCGCTCGCCCTCACCCACGCCGTCCTCGGTGGCGCGGAACACCAAGCCGCCTTTGACGACATTGTGGATGCCATGCTTATAAAATCGACAGCGGTGGACGGGGTCACCGGCGAAAAGGGACTCGCGGGCTATTCGTGCTTCACCATTCAGGCGATGGCCATGTTCTTTGGCGAATTCACCAAGACCGGGCCCGAGTTTCTCCAGAAAACCATCGAGCGGCACCCTCGCCTCAAGGAGACCTTCCGCTTTTTCATCGACCTGCACTGCCTTGATGTCTACTACCCGTGCATCGGCGACACCTGCACGTACGCCATTCGTGTGCCGGACTACCGGGGGATGACGTTCACCCGGCCCGGTGCTTCGCCGGGCACTTTCCCGAATTGGACCCTGCTTGCGCCATCCTCCTACACCCTGCTGTGGCGACTTTATGAAGCGACCGGTGACCCCGCCTATGCCCAAGTGGCCTACCGTGAAAACAACAGTTCGCTCGATGGACTTCCCCACGATTTCTTCGCGGAGAATCCCGAGGCCATCCGAAAAGGAATCGAAGGGGTGGTGGCCAAAGAAGGCGCGGAGATCAAACTGCCCAGCCTGAACAAGGAGCAGTGGCACGTCGCGATACTGCGATCGGGCGAAGGGGCCGACCGCCGCGCACTGTGGGTCGACTATGATTCCGGTGGCCCCCACGGCCATCAGGATGCCATGAATATCGGACTCTTCGCGAAGGGTCTCGACTTCTTGCCGGAATACGGCTACCCACCGGTGCAGTTCGGTGGATGGGGATCGCCCCGCGCCCGCTGGTACACCACCACCGCCGCGCACAACACCGTGACGGTGGATGGCAAGAGCACGCCCGACGGCGCAGGACAAACCACGCTCTGGGTTGATCAAGACAATCTGCACGCCATCCGCGTCTCCGGCAATGCACTCAACAACGGCCAACGCTACGAGCGCACGGTCGCACTCATCGACCTATCGCCGCAGGATTTCTATGTCATCGATATCTTCCGTGTTGCGGGTGGCACGGATCATGCGAAGTTCGTGCAGAGTCATTACGGAAGCCTCGCCTTGAGCGGACTCAACCCGGTCCCCGCGCCCGACTACGGACAAGACCTGCAGATGCGTAATTTTTTGATGGATCCGAAGGCCCTCTCCGGGTGGAGTGCCACGTGGACCTTTGATGATCCCTTCCATTATCTGCCTGAAGGCGCGAAGATGCACATGCGATATACCGACTGGACGGAAGGCGCACGCGCGGGCCGCACCGAGGGCTGGTTCGTCGCCGGACTCTACGGATCCAGTGAAGAGATGTGGCAACCGCGCCTCATGATTCAGCGCACCAGCGAAGGTGGCGCACCCCTCGAATCCACCTTCGTCAGCGTCTATGAACCCTATGTGGAAACTCCGCTGTTTAAGGGCATGAGCCGCCTCGAGGTCAAGCACACCGATGGCACATCCGCCGCAGGCAGCCCCATCGCGCTTGAGCTCCAACACGCGGGGGGCACCGACCTTTTCATCGCCCGCGACCCAGCGCAAGACGTCGACCAGCCCCTCAGGGCAGGTGCGGTTTCCACCACCGCGCAGTGTTGCCTGGTGCGCATGGATGCCAACAGAAAAGAGGTGGCGCGGATCGAGAAATGAACGGGTGTGTGAACGAGGTTTGCCTTTGGGTGTTCTTGCACAGGTTTCCGATACGTCAATGCGTCTCATTTCAAAAACCGGAGACTTATGGCATAATTTCTATACCATGGAGTTCGAGTTTGACGAGACGACGAGTCTAGGAGCTTGGTCATAGGCCGGATTGGAGAGAAATTGTGGTCCGCCATAGTCACCTATCGGGAGGGCAGGGCACGCATCATTTCAGTCCGAAGATCCCGGAAAGAGGAGTGCGCATGGTATGAAAGCGCAAGATCTGGATAGAAGATTCGACGCGGGTGAGAGTATTGCCGAATCTTTGGATCTTTCCACGGTGCGGCATATCAACCGCGACTGCAAACGTATCAACGTCGATTTTCCCGTGTGGATGGTGCGCGCCTTGGACCAAGAAGCCAGCCGTTTGGGAGTTCTGCGGCAATCGATCATCAAGGTGTGGATTGCCGAGCGCCTCCAATCGCGCGTCCACCAAGAGGCCCCACGTGGCGTGTGACGGGGAGGAATCGGTGGCGGAACACGAGTGGACGGTGCTGTCTAACCGGGAGCGCGACTTATTCTTACGGCTCATGGATTCTCAGCCCCAGCCCAGCACAACGCTGGCTGAGGCTGCAGAAAACTACCAGAAGCAGCGTTCGGGCTGCGCTGGACTATTGACGAACTCGATGTCGTGATCCCCTACCGCTGTCAAAACACCAATTTCAATGTCCGAATCTCGTAGGGCGTAAGGTATAGCTGGATTCGGTTGTTCGTGCATTCGATCGGGGTTTCGTTTTCCTCCATCATGTCGCACTCGGTGACTTTTTTCGGGCGTTCGGCGAGGTAGACGGATACGGGGCCGCGTTGTCCGTGCGCTTCGTAGAGGCGCAGGATGATGGCATCGGAATCCTCGGCCTTTTTCATGGCATCCAGCACAACATGCTCTTCGTCGACACTGGCGAAGGCATAGGCTTTGGGCATGGGGCCGTCCTGAGCCTTTACGGGTACGGCGAAGAGCGGCTGGTTGAATTCGTGGCCTTGTTGGACCGTCCCTTCCCGCCAGTCCCCCGCATGGGGATAAAGGGCATAGGCGAATTCGTGTGCGCCCTCATCAGCCTTCGGATCGGGCTCCATCGGCGAACGCAGCAGCGAAAGGCGCAAGACGTTGTCCTTCACGTCGTAGCCGTACTTGCAGTCGTTGAGCAGGCTTACCCCGTACTGCCCCTCCGAGAGGTCGGCCCAGGTATGTGCGGCCACCTCAAAACGGCCCCGATCCGCCTCGGTGTTGTGGTGGGTGGGGCGTTCGATGGCCGCGTATTGGATCTCATAGGTGGCGCGCGGACTCAGGATGTCTACTGGGAATGCCACTTTGAAGAGGACGTAGCGTTCCTGCCAATCGACCCGCATGGACACGTCCACCCGTTGCGACTGCGCACCCAGACTGATGTCCTGTATGAGGGTGCTGCGCCCCATTTTGTGTGTGAAGCGAAGCACCGCACGCACGGGGCCGCTCTCGATGACTTCGATGGAAACGGCCTTGCCCGCTTCCCATTGTTTGTCCTCGAAATTGTGGTCAAAATCCCATGCATCGTGGTTGTGCGGACGGTCCTCGAAGAATTGCAGGACGTTGCCCTTCGCCCCGGGCGCGAGGACTTCCCGCTCTTCCACCTTGTCGTAGACACTGGTGAAACGGCCATGCGCGTCCAGACGCACCCGCAGACAAGCGTTTTCGATGAGCTTTTCCGAGACGCGCAGCGGAGCTGATTCAATCGGGGCTTCACCGGACATAATGCGGTATACGGCATAGCCCAATGGCGGCACATCCTCCGCTTCAAAGCGCAGGCCGCCATCGTGCGCCCGCTGACTGGGCACCACGGTTCCGTCGGGCGCGAGCACATGCACTTTTCCACCCGGTACCGGGGCGGGTACATGGACGTTGTCCGAACGCACCCAGGAAAGTGGATTGAAGACCATGACGGGGGTCCCTTTGCCGCTGGTATCCGCGCGCTGTGCCAGATGCGCGACCGCGCTGTCCAGTACCGGTTGCACCATGGCACGCATCTCCGCGTAGTTCACATCGGCATCGGTGTAGACCTGCCCGATGGAGGAACCGGGCAGGATGTCATGGAACTGGTGCGTGAGCAGAATCTTCCAAGCGGCCTCAAGCGGTTTCTGCGCATAGCGTCCGCCATGCACGAGCGCAAGCGAGGACAGCCACTCGGCGTTCTTCAGCAGATACTCGCCCTTGCGGTTGTTTCGTTTGGTGCGGGCCTGTGTGGTCTGGCAGGCGCGGTGCAGCTCGAGATACAGCTCGCCGTTGTAAACGGGCAGTGCCGTCTCAGCGGTCTTGGCGTGCATCTTTGCGAAGGTGTCCTCGGTGCGACCAAAGGTGCAGCGGGGCATCCCGGCGAGGTTCTTGAAGCGTCGTCCATGCTCGATGGCTTCCATGGTGGGCCCACCACCGCCATCGCCCCAGCCAAAGGAATAGACCATGTCGTCGCAGAGGTCGTTTTGCTTGAACTCGCGCCACTGACGGCGCACTTCGTTGGGATTGAGGAATCCGTTGTAATTCTTGGTCGAGCCGATAACTGCGCGGATGCGGGAACCATCCGGCCCTTGCCACATGAAGTAGTTGTAGGGGAACTTCGAGTACAGACACCAGTTAATCTTGTTGGTGTAGAAGGTGTCGACCTGGCATTTCTTCATAATCTGCGGCAGCGACCATGGAAACCCGAAAGCATCAGGCAGCCATGCCGCACGCGAGCGCATGCCGAATTCCTTTTCATAGAAGCGGTTGCCATAGAGGAATTGCCGCACGAGCGCCTCGCCGCAGGGCATCTGACTGTCTTGCTCTACCCAAGTGGCCCCGCAAAGTTCCCAGCGGCCCTCTTTCACCCGCTGGCGAATGCCTTTCCAAGTCTCCGGGTGGTGCGTCTTGCAATAGTCGTAAAGCTGCGGTTGGCTCGCTGAAAAGTGGAACTCGGGATACCGTTCCATGAGGCGCAGCACCGTTGCCCACGTGCGCCCCACCTTGCGCCGGGTCTCGCGCAACGGCCAGAGCCATGCGGTGTCGATATGCGAATGCCCGACCACGGTGAGGCTTCCGTCCGCCTTGCTGGCGGGAAAATCTTTGAGTCCATCGGCCAGCATCTTTCGGGCACGAGCGAGCGAGCGCAGAAAAGCGTCGCTTTCGGTGTTGGTAACATCCACCTCAAAAACGGCGGGGAACGTCACGGCCAGCAGACGGCGGTTTTCCGGTGAGTTGCGATCCCACTCGGCAGCCACATCAAAAACCGCCTTGGCATCCCAATAAAAATCCCAGACGGGGGCACGCATGACCGCGACTTCCGCGCGGCTGAACTGGTGCGAGGCTTCGAAACGGGTACTCGCCACGCATTCGAGGGCGATGTCGAAGGTCTCGCCACCCTTGGCCCTGTCGGACAGCACGATGACCTCATGGTTGCGATCGATGCCTTGGCGTGGCTGCCCGTTGACATAGGCCAACGCCTCCCCCGATTCCTCGATCCAACCTTCGCCCTCCACATAGGTGGCATCGCCGATGCGAATGCGCGCCACCGCGCATTCGCCCTTGAAGTCCTTGGGCAGACGGGCGCGCATGCGCACCCACGTGGTGATATCGTGTGCGCCCCAGCGCTGCATGACGCGAAAGGGTTTCCAGCCCGACTTGGGCAGGGTCGTCGGGCCGAGGCCCTTGGGCAATTCACAATATTCCAAGGCCTCCACGGGGGTGGTTCCAGTGAACACTGCCGCCGCAATGACCTCCAGCCGCTTCTGGATCTGCCGCCATTCAATCGCGCGTTCCGCATCAATAAAAGCCATGCCGATATCCTCTCTGGATTTGCCAATCATGCAAACGGGAACACATCCCCCGGCCCTTCAGGCGCTGCCGTGCGAAATCCCGGGGAATATGGGTGCCTCTTATTTCAATAAACTGTCCAACAACGAACCAACGCCACCCTTTCCGCCTTCTGCGGCATCCCCGCCTTTCTTGAGCAGTGGCAGCACCGATCCCAGCCCACCGCCTTCACTGCCCAACAATTCTCCCTGCTTCAGGGTGAGGGTCTTGCCCACGCCCGCGTTGAGAAGCGCTTTCGCGAGGTCTTTGCCCGCCAGTTTGGTGAGTATGGGACCCACCAGCGGAACCGTGGACGTCACCTTGACGGAGTCGATCTTTCCCTCATTCTGACGTCGGGCGGGGGTGGGGTGCAACTCAAGGCGATCGCGAAAGATATCAAAGTCCGCAGGAAGTGCCCCGCCCAGGAACGTACCCTCAAGAGGGACTATGCCCGCCGGTGTTTTTGCCTCTGCGTTGACGCGTATTTCACCAAAACTCACCATCGTGGGCAGGAGCGGGTGATCGGCCGACCACAAGGTTTGGTCGGGACGCTGGAATGACAGTTTGTCCAAGTACAGCTTCGTGACCCGGATTTCGATTTGTTTGGCGATGGCTTCCATGCCTTTGGTGTTCTCCAAGGGAACGCGCTGGAGGTCACCGGGCACATTGACGGATATGGGATGAATCTGGGTGATCTTGCCAAGTAACTCCAGCAGATCCAGTTGCTGGAGTGCGTTCGATATCTCCGTTTTCCAAGCCGCGTGGTCCGACGAAGCGATTGCTATAGGAACGGGCGGCTCACCCTCGGACTGAACTTGGGCAAGGCCCGCTTGCAGTGTAAAAACCAACGCGAGTATCGATATCATCGTACTTCTCCTTCCGTTTGCAGGGTGGATTCCGCACCGGGGCGCGCGAGTCCGTTCTCTGCGATGTACATGCCCACCGCTTCGGCCAGCACCCGATTACCGGCAGGGTTGTAGTGAAAATCCGCCGGGGCCAGATCCAGTATTTCCTTCTTTGACGCCGTCTGAAAAGCAGGGGTAGTGTCCACAAAGGGGATACCCTGTTCTTCGCACGACTTCCTCAAAGCAGCACAAAGAATACGCGGTGCTGCAGGGTCGTGTATCTCATTATACCCCGGCGTGTACACGAACAGAAGCCGCGTACCCTGCGCTGCCAGTGTTTGGTGCATGTGTCCCAGTGCATAAGCGTAGTTGGCGATGGTTTCCTGCTGTTGCGGCGTGAACGCCTTGTACAGCAGCACGCTGTCATTGCGCGCAGCGTGTTGCTCCACAAACACGCGCAAGCACTCCACCTGATCCTCCTGCCCAGGAATTGTATACCGCCCGGCCCGCTCGGTCACCGACATTCCCCGCTGAAAACGCCGGTAGTTTTCAAAACGCATGCGCAGACTGGCGTCCAACACCAGCTCGCCAAGCGCGGTGCGGGCCAGCAGCAAGGTTTCACTGGCCGCAGCCGCCTGCTCCGGCCCAAAGGCAAAAGAGTCCCGATTGATCAAGTTTTCCCTCCCCACGCCGCGCAAGTCATCAATGTCGTTAGCCACAAAGGCCAGCACCACAAGGTCAGGCTTCAGCCGCAGGACAAAACGCCGCAGGATTGCGTATTCAAGGTCAATAGACGAATTCCCGCGCGCGGCATTCACCACTTCCACCGCAACAGCGCGTTCCCGCAGCACGCGCTCCATCTGCGCAGGGTAGGTATCGTCATTGTCGACATAGAATCCATCAGTGACCGAATCACCGATCGCGGCAATGCGCACGAGGCCCGCCGGTTTTTCCAAAGTGATTTCAGGGCCGCGAAACCCGAGCGAATTTGTCTTCACGGTATACGGCACCGGCCCCATGACCATCTGAAGGGTGGCGTTGGGGAGATACAGGCTTTGGTTGTCCACAGGGCGGAAGTAGAAGAGCCCTTTGGGCAGTCCAAACGCCAGACGCAGGGTTCCCTCCACCGCCAGAAGAACCAAGGCAGTGGACAGCCCCAGCCAGGCGATATACCGCAATATGGCGAAGCACTTGCGACCCACGACGGATCCTCCATTCCTGTGAGTGACAAGCCTAGGCGATTCACCGTGAGAAACGCAATTCGCCGCGCTCAATTTGGCTCACCCTGCCAAATTGCGGTAAACTCAGCGTCGAACCGGCCCAGACTATCGAAAGAGAAACGTACTCGGACGAAGCAATGTTACGGAGGCCGTGCACTTCGGGAGCTTCATATTTTGGACGGTTTGTGGTCATTTGAAAGTTTGGCGGCCCTTTTCACCTTGACCGGGCTGGAAATTGTACTGGGTATCGACAATATCGTCGTGCTGGCACTGATCTCTGGACGCCTGCCCCGAGAGCAGCGGGCCAAAGCGCAACGTGTCGGCTTGAGCCTCGCCATGATTATGCGCATCCTGCTGCTGCTCTCCATCAGTCTCATCGTCCGTATGAAAGCCCCGCTCTTCACCATCTTGGATCATCCCTTCAACCTGCGTGACGTCGTGCTGCTATTGGGAGGCCTGTTCCTCGTGTGGAAATCGGTCACCGAAATCCACGAGAAGATGGATCAACCCGATGGAAAGGAGCATTCTTTTCGGGAAGTACCCGGCTTTGCCGGGGCCATCGTGCAAATCATCCTTCTCGATATCGTCTTCTCCATCGACTCCGTGATTACGGCCGTGGGCATGTCGCAGCAAATCCCGATCATGGTGGCGGCAGTCGTTCTCGCGGTGATGGTCATGATGTTCTTTGCCCCGCCCGTCACCGCCTTCGTCAACCGCCACCCCTCGATCCATATGCTGGCGTTGGCCTTCCTGCTGCTCATCGGCATCATGCTGGTGTCGGAAGGACTGGGTAAACACATTGAAAAAGGCTACATTTACTTTGCGATGGCTTTTTCCCTGCTGGTCGAAATGCTGAACATCCGCGAACGTCATGTACGCAAGCCGGATGCAGCGAGTTAGCGTAGTTTTTGGCACCCCACGCTCCTGGCTTGTCGCTGCGTGACATTTGTGGCTACTTGACGGTACAATGAACTCGCACTAGTCCCGCATGGCATAGTAGTAGTTCGCGCAACTCAAGACACCGTGGGGAGGGTTTGACTGTGAGAAAAAACCGTGGTTTTACGCTGATCGAGATGATGATTGTAGTGGCCGTTCTCACGACCATCATTGCCGTGGTCATCCCAAGCATGGCACGCGCCCGGGTCACGGCCGACGAGGCAGCAGCCCAGGCCAACCTAAAGGCCATATTCGGGGCCGAGGTGTCCTACAACGCCTCGCACAAGCAATACGCCACCGACTGGAACCAACTAACCAGCGACCCCTCTGGAGGTCCGCCATTCCTGCTCGACCCGCAATGGGTGGAGGGCCGCATACTGAGTGGCTATATCTTTACTGGGGCCTTCTCCACCTCGAGCTTCACCATTACGGCGGAACCCCAAACCCCGAACCGGACTGGGGTGCGCACGTTCACCATCAACGAAGCCGGTTCCATTACTGCGACCCCTTGATCCCACTAATGCAAAAAGGCGGGATCGCTTGCGCGATCCCGCCTTTTCTTATGTGGTCTAGAAGGCGTCGGCCGTGTCCAACTTGTCCTCGCTGGATGCCCCTTCGCGTCCGGGAATGTGGGGGCCGGTAATCATTTCCCCGTAGGTGCAGCCGGGCCCTACCATGGGGTACACAAAGGCGTTCTTGTCGGTGCGCACTTCAAGGAACGCTGGGCCTTCAAAAGCGACAAATTCCTCTAGTGCGGCGCGCAGATGCTCTTTCTTGCTGACCCGCTTGGCGAACTTGAATCCGTCGGCCTCGGCGGCTTTTACAAAGTCCTTGGAATGCAGCGACTTGTCGGTTCCCGAGAAACGTCCCTCGAAATAGAACGACTGCCATTGAACGACCATGCCGTCCCCCAGATTGTTCAAGAGCAGAATCTTCACGGGCAGGTTATAGGTCGTACAGGTCTCCATTTCGCCCAAGTTCATGCGGATGCTACCATCGCCATCGACGTCCACCACCAACGCGCCGGGCCGAGCGGCAGCCGCACCAACGGCAGCAGGCAAACCAAACCCCATCGTACCCATGCTACCGGAGCTGACCCAAGTGCGGGGTTCCTTGAAATCGAAGAACTGCGCGGCGAACATCTGGTGCTGACCGACGCCGGTGCAGACGATGGCCTCGCCCTTGGTGATTTCATTGAGGACATGAATCGCGTGCTGGGGTTGAATCTTGTCGCTTTCCTCGTTATAACCCATGGGATGGTCACGCTTGAGTTCCGCAACATGCTTAATCCATGCGGCGTGGTCGGATTTCACGTTCTTGCCGAATTCGAGCAGATCGCTCAGGGCATGCTTCGCATCGCCGACAAAATACCAGTCGACCGGCTTCACCTTGCCGATTTCAGCCTCGTCGATGTCGATATGGGCGATGCGCGCATTGGCCGCGAAGGCTTTCGGAACCCCCGCCACGCGATCGTCAAAACGAGCACCCACAGCAATCAAAAAATCGCAGTCCTCCACCGCATAATTGGCATAGGCCGCACCGTGCATCCCGATCATGTTCAGGCACAGCGAATCCTGGGTGTCCAGAGCGCCGATACCCATAAGGGTGGTGGCGACGGGGATGCGGAAGCGCTTTGAAAAAGCCCGCAACGCCTCGGCGGCATTCGCAATAATGACCCCGCCTCCCGCGTAGATCAGCGGGCGCTTCGATGCCTTGAGCAGACGAAAGAACTCAGCGGCCTGCTCCTTTTCCAGACGTGCGTTTTCAAGCTTTTGAACCCGCTCGAAATAGCCATGCATCGGCAGCATACCCTCCCCCTCGAAGACACCCGTCCAATTCTGGACATCTTTGGGCACATCGATGACGACAGGCCCGGGGCGCCCGTGCAACGCAATGTGGAAGGCTGTCCGCATGGTGGCCTCGAGTTCCGAGGGCTCCTTCACGAGGAAGACGTGCTTGGCGCAGGCACTCATGATGTTAAAAACAGGGGCTTCCTGGAAAGCATCGGTGCCGATGGCGGGTCGGGCCACCTGCCCGCATATCAGAATCATCGGTATCGAGTCGGCCGAGCAATCACGCACCGGGGTGACGCTGTTGGTGGCTCCAGGCCCGGAGGTCACCAAAGATACGCCCGCCTTTCCCGTCACCCGCGCATACCCGGCAGCCATAAAACCCGCGCCCTGTTCGTTGGCGGGAACCACGAGGTTGATTTGGTGTTTCTTATCGTGACGGCGATTCCAGCGGAAGACCGCGTCGTAGGTGGGTAAAATCGCCCCGCCGCTGTATCCGAAAATGGTGTCGACGCCTTCATCGGCCATCACCTGCATGATGATGTCGGCACCGCTCATGGTCGTGCCCGCCAATTTGTGCTTGCGTGTTTTCGCCATTACTATGATCTCCTTGGGACAGCCCAACGGGCGTCCTGCTCCTCTCTTGCTTTGTTATGCAAACGAGCGCCGCGAGCCTGGCTAGCGGCGCTCGTGAAAGGGTCCTGTATTCGGGCGTTATTCGTCGTCGCCGGCTTCTGGGGCCGCTTCTTCCGCAGGTGCTTCCACCACAGGTGCTTCTTCCGCCACTGCAGCTTCGCTCGCCTGTTTCACCGCTTCGGCTTCTGCGCGCTTCGCGGCTTCGGCACGGCTGACTGCGGCCATCATTTCATGCGCCACGTCTGCCAAGCTCCGGCCCGCTTGAATCATGCTTTGGGGTACCGCGCCGTGCATGCTTGCACTGACGTCCACACGGTCGCCACCGCCACTCTGGCCGTGCTCGGCCATCGCGCCCTGCTCGAGGTCGCGTTCGTATTCGCGGATGCTCAGGCCAATCTTGCGCTCGGCGGGGCTGATGCTGATGACCTTCGCCATCACCTTGTCACCGATGTTGAGCACTTCTTCGGGCTTCTGCACGCGCTCGTTGGAAAGCTCACTCACGTGGATCAGACCTTCAACGCCGTTGTCCAGCTTGGCGAAGGCACCGAAACTCACCAGCTTCGCGATTTCAACTTCAGCATGCGAACCGATGGGCAGTTTCTCAATCACCGCCATCCAAGGATCATCTTGGAGCTGCTTGAGGCCCACGCTGATCTTTTCCGCTTCCGGATCGATGCTCAGCACCCGGACTTCGATTTCCTGGCCCTTCTGAAGCATTTCGGAGGGGTTGGTGATCTTGCGGGTCCAAGAAAGGTCGCTCACATGCAGCAATCCGTCGATGCCGTCTTCGATTTGGACGAACGCACCGTAATCGGTCAGGTTGCGGACCACACCCTTGAGGGTGGAGCCGAGCGGATACCGCTCGCTAAGCTGCTTCCAGGGATTCGGCTGCGTCTGCTTGATGCCAAGCGCGATCTTCTCTTCGTCGTGATCCACGCCCAACACCATGACGTCGACTTCCTGATCCAGTTGCAGGATTTCGTTGGGGTGCCGCACACGACGGGTCCAACTCATCTCGCTCACGTGAACCATGCCTTCGATGCCTTCTTCAAGCTGCACGAACGCACCGTAATCGGTCATACTGACCACTTTGCCGCGCACCACGGAACCAATCGGATACCGGTCGGCGGCGGACTTCCAAGGATTCTCGCTCTTCTGCTTGAGGCCCAAGCTGATGCGCTCCGATTTGGGATCGAAACTGAGAACCATGACTTCGATCTTCTGGCCGACCTGCACCACCTGCGAGGGGTGCTTCACGCGGCCCCAGCTCATGTCGGTAACATGCAGCAGACCGTCGATGCCGCCCACGTCCACAAACGCCCCGAAATCGGTGATATTCTTCACTTCGCCCATGAGCGCCTTGCCCACTTCGATATTCTGCAGCAAACGCTCCTTCTCACCGGCGCGCTGCTCTTCGAGCAGTTTGCGGCGACTCACCACCACGTTACGGCGGCGACGCGTCAGCTTGATAATCTTGAATTCCATGCGCTGACCGATGTAGCGGTCGAGATCGCCCGTCGGACGGAAGGTCAGCTGGCTGGCCGGCATGAACGCGTCGATGCCGATGTCCACCTTGAGACCACCCTTGACCCGGCGCGTAATCACACCTTCGATCATGCCATCGTTGTCGTAAATCTGCTGAACATGTTCCCAGTTCTTGATGCGATCGGCTTTCTGCTTGGAAAGCACCGGCATGCCCTGCTCGTTTTCCGGTTCTTCGATATAAAAGTCGAACTCCTCGCCAATTGTCAGTTCGGCGACGGACGTAAATTCGGACGAATCGACCACCCCTTCGCTCTTGTAACCAATGTCAACGAGTATGCGATCTTCGCCGATTTCAACAACGCGGCCACGAACGACCTCGCCTTCCTTGAAATTCTCCGGCGCTTCCTGGAGCAAGGTCTCCATGTTGACCGCAAGCTCTTGATCCAGTTCGAGGACCAGGTCTTCCTGCTCCGCGAGTTTTGCCATGAAGACCATGGCGCCCTGTTTGTTAACCCGAGTTTGTTTCATAACGACCACCTATCTCCTTTACATGATGGGATTTGCCGTCGCACGACGGCAACACGGGATCTTAGCAAATGGAGGGGTTGAGGGTCAAATATGATAAGTCCCGAGAATTGCATCAGACCTGGTAGACCCCTCCAAATGCCCCGTTACCGGGCAATCCCAATCAACAGCAATGGGATTAAAGCACTTCGCTCAATTCGATGTTCGCAAGATTACCGAAATTCTTGGTATAATCCCTGTGCGGGTTTGCGCGGAGACAAGGGTTGGCGCTCCGGCCCGGGTTTGCTTTACTGGAGATCATTACATGCCCCTTTTTGAATATCTTTGCGGTCAGTGTGGCGAACGCAACGAATTGCTGGTTCGCGCCTCGGACAAGCCCGCGTGTCCGGCGTGCGGCTCCAAAAAAATGGAAAAACAAGCGAGTCATTTCGCACCGGTGAACGCGTCCCCCTCTTCCGGGGCTGCCAGACCGGCCTGCGAAGGCTGCAGCAGTGCCGGTGGTTGTCCCATGCGCGGCTGAGCCGCGAAAGGAAACGGCAATGTCCTACCAGGGATCGGAGCCGGAAATTAAACCTCTGCGAGGTTGGCGCGATTATCTGCGTCAGGGTCTGTCCGCAGCGCACAAGCGGCGACCGGCGAGTTTTTACACGCTGCTCTCGATCCCCGTGGTTCTCTTGCTCGGCATCAAAATGGCCGAACCGGGCATATCAGCCTCCCGATTCGCG
>CAIZGN010000688.1 GCA_903932505.1 Candidatus Hydrogenedentota bacterium | reverse complement strand
CGCTGCCGTCCACCCCCAACAACGTGGCGGCCTCGGCAGAGGCCTTCAGGTGGTACCGGATTAGGGTGATACCCGACTGACTGTCTTTGTTCAGCGCAAGATCTTTCGTGATGCCCCGGTGTTCTGGCGAAACCGTGGGGAACACATGGTAGAGGCCATCCGCCTCAAGTTTCAAGTAATCCGTGTAGAAGCGCGCGCCTTCGCGCAGTGCGGGATACGCCTTGGAACGCAGAAAATCCATGTCCCATGTGTAAAGGAAACGCTGCCAGAATGGCTTGAGCAACAGCGCAGTGATTTCCATGCTTTGCTCCCACGTCATGTGGCTGTGGATGACGGTATCGGCTTTCAAGGGATAGTGCATCAGCGGATACATCGCGCCACGACAGCCGTAGACCTCCTTCGCGTTAGCCTGCGCCATGGGAAGCAGATGCAACGCCATGTCCAGATAACTGTCCAACACATCGTATTGACGAACGACACACGGCCCCGTTCCATCCAATTCGTTGAAGTGAAAATCAGCATGCCAGCGCGATGAATCCTGGAAGCAATACTTCGTGCTGTCCACCGAACACAACGAGATATCCCCGTAGTATCCAGCGGGACGCGGTTGCCATGGAATCCCGCCCCACGGTTGGTCGAGCAGTTTTGGATCCTCTTTGGACCACATGCGGGCATGGGGTCGGGCCTCGTACCCGGACAGGCGGGCTTCGTGTTCCGCCCATAAGGCGGGGGTTCCCTGTGCCACCGCCGCATCAAGAACAGCCCGTGCGTGCGCCAGAGGGTCTGCGGCGTCCTGCGTGGTAACCACAGTCATATACAGCGCAAACGGGCCGCTCCAAGCAGGCCATGCCGCAGTGGTCGCCGCCCCGGGCGCATCGTTGATGGGCGTAAAACGCTTGGTTTCCGCATGAGAGATTCGTCCCTCCTTGGGGGCGCGCATCGGGGTGCCCAAACCCGTTTGTCCTTGTAGCGATGACAGCATTGCCGAAGGACCGTCCAGGCGAGCCGCCAGCACAGAGGTGAATCCTTGCGGGAACGTGGGGTCAGGAGGAAAATCCTGCGCTACCCAGAATAGTCCGTCGCCCTGCCCCGCACGAGGCACGGGAAGCGGCTCAAAGTCCAACGGTGACTTTGCATCGCCAAGGGTCGGATGCAAGGTTCCACCGGCGACAATCGTGTCGTGGTGTCGGTACAGGCGGACAGACACGTCATTATCCTGCAAACCGGCGGCCTCTCCATGAAAAACCACGACATTACGCACCGCGCTAACAAAGAGCCGACCCTCCAGATGCTTTTCGCCGTGACGGGCCACTAACTCAGTTGCATGCACGCCTTCGTTGACTTTCAGCGTTCCGCCGTTTTCCAGAAAGGGCCACTGAAAGATGATTTGCCCGGCAGGTTTGGGACACGGAAAATCGTGGGTGTTGTACCCGGTATAATACGCCTTCCCGTTGATGATTGCCGGGTCGCCCTGCTTGGCGGCTTCCATAATTTTCGCCATAGAAATGATGGGGCTCTCCGAGCACGGAAGGCGGCGATCCCAAATGTCGCTCTTGCCGATACTCAGGGTGGGTTGGGTGTCCGGCCCCCACAAGATGACCCCGAGGTCATCATTGCACAGGCGATGTTCACCCGGCTCCAAGCCGAGCCCCGAGCTGGCCGGCAAGCAAGGCGCTGCCGTTTCCGCGAACCCGAACCAACACACAAAGCACCAGCCAACAACCAACAACGCTACTCCGGATAGACGCATGGGATTTCTCCTCCCTGGTTTCTCGCTGACGGCGGATGGGCTTGCCTCTTTCACAGCCACAGGCTACAGCCCGCAGAGGAAACGGGCATACGTTTCCATGCCCTTATACAGATTCGGCAGATACTGGCGCTCATTCGGCCCATGAATTCCATCACCCGGCAGGGCAAATCCGAGCATGATCGAATCGACTCCCAGACGCTGCTGCAAGAGTCCAACCACCGGCACGCTGCCGCCGTGTCGTTCGAAGAAAGGCGCACGGCCAAAAACCTGCTCCAGCGCCTTTGCCGCTGCCACCATATAGTCAGAGCTTCGCTCCATGACCGCACCCGGCCCCCACGAGTGGCAATGCAGCGTCCAAGAAACACCCTCTGGCATCCGCTTCTCCAAATAGGCCCGCAACTGCGCTTCCGCCTCATCGGGACGCTGATCAGGCACCAGCCGCATCGACATCTTGGCGCAGGCCCGCGCGGGAAGCACCGTTTTGGCACCCTCGCCCGTGAATCCACCCCAAATGCCATTGACATCCAGACACGGGCGCGCACCAAGCCGCTCCACCGTCGAATAGCCCGTTTCACCATGCAACACGCTGGCTCCCGCCAGTTGCAGAAACTCATTGTCATCGTGCGGTACCTGCCGGAGACAGGCGCGCTCCGCCTCGTCCAGTGGACGCACCCGCTCATAAAATCCAGGCACCAAAACCCTCCCATCGGCATCATGCAGCCCGGCAATCACTTCACTCAGTACATGTATCGGATTCAGAATCCCCCCGCCAAAGAGGCCACTGTGCAGATCGCTCTTGGCGGTGCGCACCTCGATCTCGAAATAAGCGAGCCCGCGCAACGCATAGACAATGGACGGCTGATCCGGAGCATAGATGCCACCATCGCAATTCAACACCACATCACACGCCAGATCCGCCTTATGCGCCTCGACGAAATCAGGCAAACTCGGAGAGCCGATTTCTTCCTCACCCTCCAAGAGGAACTTGAGATTCACCGGGAACGGCCCTTGCGCCGACAAAGCCTCCACCGCCTTCAAAGCGCACATCAACTGCCCCTTCATGTCCGAGGCACCCCGCGCAAACATATAATCGCCCCGCACTTCCGGCACAAAGGGCGCGGACTTCCATTCATCCAGCGGATCGGCGGGTTGCACATCATAATGGCCGTAGACCAGCACAGTGGGCTTACCCGGGGCATTCAGGCACTCCGCCAGCACAATGGGATGCCCGCACGTGGGCACCGCCTCAGCCCGCGTCATCCCCAACTTCTTAAGACGGGCCACGAGCCAATCTGCAGTACGCGCAACATCCGCCTTATGCTCCGGCAAAGTCGATACGCTTGGAATCGACAGCAATTCCTGATATTCCGTCAAAAACTCCGATTGCCGGGCACGAAGCCATTCCACATAGGGTTCCATGAACGATCCTTCCATTGCGCTGCGGGTAATTCATACGGCGGTTTCTTGAGCCTGCTAGGCCGTCCGTATTACACTGTATTTTCGTAAAGGAATTCCACTCCCGCGCGCCCGTAGCTCAGTTGGATAGAGCG
>CAIZGN010000687.1 GCA_903932505.1 Candidatus Hydrogenedentota bacterium | reverse complement strand
CTTCGGGGATTGGCCTCTTGGAAAATACCGCGACAATCTTTGATGAACATGCGAAAGCATGAACAACATACATTGGCGTCGTTTTGGGTGAATTGGATTTTTCGCCCTTCGCTGTGCAAAATATCCATGTGGTCAGGATGGGACTGACCATCGCCACTCCGGCTGTCCTTTGTTTACAATGGCAGGTGAAAGGTTTTATTCGATGAAGAAGCGTGGATTTACCCTTATCGAGTTGTTGGTGGTCATTGCGATTATTGGCATCCTGGCAGCGATTTTGCTTCCGGCTCTGGCGCGGGCTCGTGAATCAGCGCGGCGTTCGAGTTGCTCGAATAACCTCAAGCAATTCTCGCTGGTCTTCAAAATGTATACGAACGAGTCGCCGGGGGGGAAGTTCCCGCCGATCGAACCGCAAATGGTGACGGTGTCCGGCTTTTTCATCATGCCGGCGGCCAAGGCGATTTATCCCGAGTATCTGACCGACGGCAAGATTTTTGTATGTCCGTCCAGCTCGCGCCTGAGTGAGAAAGACATGTTCAATAGTGCCGGTCGCTGCATTCTTGCGGACTCTCCGAGCATGGACGGAAACCTTTGGCGGGCCACGTATTGCTACAGCTATCTGGGGTATGTCTTTGACCTGGTGGACGATGACGACCCCTCGCAGGACGCTACCTCGTTTTTCAATATGATTGGCATTACCCCGCCGGTGGCCGGGAATATTTCGAACCAGTTCGTGGGTTGGTTGATGGCACTTTATACTGGTTCCACGGGGATGACCTGGACCGACGAAGCTTCACTGAACGCCGTGCGTGCGGCCTTGGACTCCGATGTGGATTCGCTGTTGCCCACCTCGGGCAACGCTGGCGGGGATACGGTCAAACGTCTGCAGGAAGGCATTGAGCGCTTCCTGATCACGGATATCAACAATCCGGCGGCCTCCTCGCGGGCACAGAGCGACCTCTTTATCATGCAGGACACGGTGTGCGTGAAGCCGGGTGATTTCAACCATCTGCCCGGCGGATCGAATGTGCTGTTCATGGACGGGCACGTTGAGTTTGTGAAGTATCCGGGGAAAGCGCCGGTGAATCGAAGTGTGGCGTTCCTGACCTTTGCGAACAGCCAGTGATTTTTTCAATTTTTTTAATCCATGATCGGAGGCCAGTATGACGCCAACACCGCATCCGCGCTGTTATTGGGTGGAACCGGGAAAGATTTTGGCGGGCACGTATCCCGGCGAATTGGACGAGGACATTGCCCGGCCCAAGCTGCACGCCATTGTCGATGCGGGGGTGCGCACCTTCATCAATCTCATGCAACCCGATGAAAGGGATTACGAGGGTGAGCTTTTCGCGCCCTATGCCCCGATCTGCACGGCCTATGCCAAAAAACAGGGCGTCCAGCTAACGTTCATGCGCTTTTCCATCAACGACGGCGGACTTCCCACCCCTGCACTCATGACGGAAATCTTGGGCGCGATCGATGCCGCGCTTGAGGCCGGTGGTGCCGTCTATCTGCACTGCTGGGGCGGGCACGGACGCACCGGAACGGTGGTGGGCTGCTATTTGATAGAGCATGGCCTGGCCACAGCTGAAAATTTCGTGTCGGTGATCAAATACCTTCGGCAATCGGTAACCAACAAGCGAAGCTCCCCGGAAACCTCGCAAATACCTTTCGTTGGCAGTTTCTCGCGACCACGACCGGGAGAGCAGGGATATGCCCCAAGCCGGGATCAACGGCATCTCGGCTGTCTGCTGGGCCTTGCGGCGGGGGATGCCGTGGGCACGGCGGTGGAATTCAAAGCACCGGGAACCTTTGAGCCCTTGGGCGATATGGTGGGTGGTGGAACCTTCAAACTGGAGCCCGGACAGTGGACCGATGACACGTCGATGGCTTTGTGCCTGGCCGAGAGTTTGCTCGAGCGCGGCGAGTTCGACCCGATCGACCAGTTGGATCGCTATGTCCGCTGGTCGAAAGAGGGGTATCTGAGCAGCACAGGGAAGTGCTTTGATATCGGCGGCGCGACGAGCCGCGCGCTTTCCCGTTTTCGACAGACCCGGGAAGCCCACTCCGGTTCAACCGATCCCAATAGTGCCGGGAACGGGTCGCTCATGCGGTTGGCCCCGGTGCCCATGGCCTTCGAAAAGGACGCCGGAAAGGCATTGACGATGGCGGCGGAGAGCTCCAGAACGACCCATGGCGCGGCAGCGGCGGTGGATGCCTGCCGCTATTTTTCCGGCTTGCTGGTGGGTGCCCTGCGCGGGGAATCCAAAGAGACCCTGCTGTCGTCGCGCTATTGCCCGGTGCCGGGGTATTGGGAGGCGCATCCGCTCGTGCCTGAAATTGACGCGGTGGCGGCGGGTTCGTTCAAGACACTGGAACCCCCGCAAATCCAGGGGACAGGGTATGTGGTGAAATCGCTCGAGGCGGCCCTGTGGGCTTTTGACCGCAGCGACTCCTTCCGCGAGGGGTGTCTTCTCGCGGCGAATCTGGGCGATGACGCCGATACTACGGCGGCCATTTTCGGGCAGATCGCCGGGGCGTATTATGGTGTGGATGGAATCCCGGAGGTTTGGCGGGAGCGACTCGCGATGCGGGAACTCATCTCGCATTTTGCGTTGAGCCTGTGCCACTGGAACGAGCGATAGGCGCGGGGAACACGCCTTAGCGTGTAGAACCCCTACGCACACCTCGTCACCGGGTGATGACGACTATTTTGAAGGTGGCCTCATTGGATACCGAGATGGTCATCGATACAGGGACGGGTGTAATGACCTCGGCGACCATACCCTCCGGGGGGGTGACCCCGATCGATATCCGCACCTGCTCTGGGTATGACTCGAGAACGTAGCCCACGGGTTCCTCCACGACATAGCCAGCGGTTGGAAAATTGAAATCGCCCTCGAGCTTCCATTCCGCATCCGTGAGTTGATCCTTGGTCAGAGTGCCCACAAATCCGTAGGGGCCTTCCAAGGCATAGCCAAAGCGGCCAGAAAAGGGGGTCAACGTCATCGCTTCCCCGGTCTCGCCTTCCCCGGACTCACCTTCCCCGCTCGTGCCCGAGGTCACCGCAACCGTAACACTGCGGCTCCCTTGACTCGCCGAACCCGTGACG
>CAIZGN010000686.1 GCA_903932505.1 Candidatus Hydrogenedentota bacterium | reverse complement strand
CTGTGTCGCACTTGCCTTGCTAAAATGGACTCATGTACGTATGTGTGTCTATGTGTTTGTGAGGTTATTATGACGACAGTTCGCTGGTCATTGAAGGTTTCTCCTGATACCGATGCCGCGGTACGTTCCTTTTTGGGGCAAACAGGGGGCAGGAAGGGAGATTTTTCCGGCTTTGTCGAGGCCGCCGTCAGGGAGCGCCTGCAGCGGGCAATGCAGGAACTGGACGACACGGCTACGCTCGATGGCGACTTCTGGAATGTGGCCGAGGCGATTCGCAAGCGCGCTTCTGCGCTTACGCAGGAGCAAGTGGAGAAGTTGGTGAGCGACGCAGTGGGGTCGGCACGAAAGCACGCCTGATCCATGCGCGTGGTCCTCGATACCAATATCCTGGTCAGTGGACTGTTGAGTAGTGCCGGGCCGCCAGGGCGAATTCTCGATGCCTGGCGCGCTCGACGTTTTGAGTTGGTTGCGTGCGCTGCACTGGTTGAGGAATTCAAGCGTGTATGCGCCTATCCAAAGCTTGCACCGTATATTTTGCCGGGCGACATCGGCAGCCTGGTAAATCGCCTGCATGCTGCCGAATGCTGGTTGGCTGCGCTTCCCCGCGTCGAGTTGTCGACCGACGCCGATGACGACTATCTGCTGGCTATGTCCCTGGCATCAGAAGCTGATTTCCTGGTTTCTGGCGACGGGGCGGGTCTCCTGCAGCTTGGGAGTCAGGGCCGAACGCAGATCGTCACCGCCGGGGAATTTGTCTTGAACCTGAAATGACGCCTGGATCTTGCACTGCGCATATTGCGGGGTCGGCTCAAATCCAAGAAGGACGAGCTGGTGAAACGCCACGGGTTTGCTACGTTTGAGAGGCATGAGTAGGGGATGGACTCCTGCTGCCGAACTTATGCCACTGCCAACAGTAGATGTCCCACGGGTTCGGATGCTGGTTTGACTTTGATCTCTATGTCGAAGCCCAACCGGTTCAGGCAATCCATCAATTTGCGTTCCGACACGTTGGAAAAATCACCACGGAACAAACCGGAAACCTTGGGTTGGGGCAGTCCCATGCGGCGACCTGCTTCCTCCTGCGATAAACCCAGTACGCGCACCGCTTTGGTGATCTCGATCACGAGGCCCGATTTGATTTTCAATTTGTCTGCATCGGGCAAGCCAAGGTCGGCAAAGACGTTGCCCGAACTCTCATGGATTTCCACGTTGTCAATCTTTCGCTTTTTCATCGCGTATCTCCTGTGCAAGCCTCTCCGCAACCTTCAGATGGGCTCGGATGATGTCAAGGTCCGGTTTCGGCGTTTTGATGCCGCGCCGGCTCTTTTTCTGGAATACATGCAGAACGAAAACGGCTTCCGGGAATTTGACGGTATATACAGCACGGTAAGTCCCGCCAAGATCATCTTCGACGATCTCCAGTACGCCCGCACCTCCAAAGCCTTTCATCACTTTGGCTGCATCGTGCCGCTCGCCTTTCTGGGCAAAGTGCAAGGCGTGGCCGAAAAATTTGCGCACGTCCAGTGGCAGTGCGATCAGGTCCTTCTTGCTGCGGCCGATCCAAGCGAGAGGTTTTTCTTGCTGGCGCATCGGCGCATTATACCTGTACAGGTATTAAGATCAAATTTCCATCGACCCGCGCTACTTTCGCCCTACCGAGGTGGAAACTACTGTCGTCGCACCCATATTTTGCGACCCGTCCAAGGCCAAACTCGGCTGGACGCCCAAGACCAGCTTCGCCGAGCTTGTTGCCGAGATGGTGCGTGAAGACTTGAAGGGCGCGCAGAAGGACGAGCTGG
>CAIZGN010000685.1 GCA_903932505.1 Candidatus Hydrogenedentota bacterium | reverse complement strand
GCAGCCGATATCGAGCACACGGCTGCCCCGGTCGACCCGCTCAATGATCAAGTCGTAGTCGATACGCTGCGCTTTGTAGTCGCTTGATTTTTCGACTTCGGCTGGCTTGCCTGAAGCGGTTTGCGCCGGAGGCTCATCGGTTGCATTGGGATGCATGACATGCAACAGGAAACCGGAAATGAGTTTGTCCATGACGGCCGTTTCGAGAAGAAACGCATCGTGCCCATAATCCGAGGCGATATTGGCATAGGTGACATTTCTGTTCTGGCGCGTCAGCGCATACACAATTTCTTCGGATTGATGGGGTGGATACAACCAGTCGGAGGAAAAGGCGAGCACCATGAGCTTGGATTGCACACGCGCCATCGCGGCATCGAGCGATCCATGGGAGCGGGAAATGTCGAAGTAATCAAGTGCCTTGCTGACGTAGAGATAGGTGTTTGCATCGAAGCGACTAACGAACTGTTCGCCCTGATAGTCGAGATAGGACTCAACCGAAAATTCCTTGTCCAAATCGTAGCGCAGCGCACCGGATTCACGCAGTTTGCGGCCGAATTTCATGCGCATGGACTTGTCGGAAAGATACGTGATGTGAGCGAGCATTCGCGCAATGGCCAAACCGGCATCTGGCGCGCTTTCCTTGGTGTAGGCTCCGTGCTGAAAACGGGGATCGCTGCGAATGGCTTCGCGGCCCACCGCGTGAAAGGCGATGTGCTGGGCGTCATGCAGCGGCCCCGCTGAAATGATCATGGCGGACTTCATCATATCAGGGAAGCGTGTGGCCCAATCGAGGGCCTGCATGCCACCCATGGAGCCCCCGGCCACGCACAGGAGCTGGTTGATCCCGAGGCTGAGCACCAGCTCGCGCTGGGCCGACACCATGTCTCCGATGGTGACGACGGGGAAGTCGAGCGCAAAGGGTTTTCCACTGGCAGAATTGATGGAAGACGGCCCGGTAGATCCCATGCAACCGCCCAAGACGTTGGAGCAGAACACGAAGTACTTGTTCGTGTCAAAAGCTTTTCCCGGGCCCACCATGCTGTCCCACCACCCCGTTTTGCGGTCTTCCTGGGTGTGCCTTCCGGCAGCGTGGGCATCGCCGGAGAGAGCGTGCAGCAGCAATATGGCGTTTGAGCGCTCCGCGTTCAATTCGCCATAGGTTTCATAGGCAAGCGTGATGGGGCCCAGCTTGGCACCCCCCTCGAGCAGCATCTCATTCGGGGGGACGGCAAACGTAAAATATTGGGTTTGAACCAGGCCGACGGAACCTTGCTCCGGCATTATTGTCATTCCAGGGCGTTGTGGCGGGGTAAACACCCCCGCGAGCGGTCGCTCGCGGGTAATTCTCCGCCCAGTTGGGTTTGCATCCAGCGCCTACATCATATCACCTTGAAAACAGCTTCGCCAAGCCGGTGTATTCTCCGCCCGGGGATGGAGGTGGAAGAATGAAGGATGACCTTTTGAAAGAAGGTGTTTTTGTGTTATTCTGTAGGTGAAAAGTATGGATTTCACTCAGGGGGAGGAGGACATGACATGAACACGCTTCCTTCATCCGCATATCAATTTGCACTCGAAAATACGGTGGATTCGGTCTGCATTACCGACCTTAACAGCGTGGTTATCTACGTGAATCCCGCCTTTGAGTCTATCACCGGCTATACCGCGGAGGAGGTGCTGGGGAAGAAGCCCAATGTGCTGCGTTCCCCGCGCACCACACCGACCACCTACAAAGACATGTGGGCCGTGATTCTCGCCGGAGGTTGGTGGCGCGGCGAGATTGTGAATGTCCGGAAAAACGGGGAGGAGTGGTACTCGTGGCTCTCCATTTCGCAGATTCACGACGAGTCGGGATCTCCGATTGGTTATGTAGGGATTTCGCGAGATATCACGGACACCAAACGCCTTGAAAAGCAACTCCGGGACGCGAGCTTGGAGGCGATCTATATGTTGTCGGCCGCTTCCGAAGCGAAAGACAATGTGACGGGGAGCCACCTGAAAAGGGTGCAGTTTTTTTCCGAGGCACTCGCCCTCAAGTTGGGGCTATCCCAACGCGAGGCCGAGGAAATCGGCTATTCGAGCATGATGCACGATGTGGGCAAGATTAACGTGCCTGACGAGGTGCTAAAGAAAAAAGGCCCACTTTCTCCGGAGGAGTGGCTGGTGATGCTTCGCCATCCGCTTGAAGGCGTGGGTATTTTGCGCAATACGCCCTTTTATGAGGTTGCCCGTGAAATCGCCGGTGGCCATCACGAAAAATGGAACGGAACCGGATATCCGTACGGTCGCCGGGGCGAGAGTATCCCGAGGTCAGCGCGGATTGTGGCGGTGGCCGATATCTTCGATGCGCTAACCACGCAACGGCCGTACAAGGACGCTTGGAGCCACGAGACCGCTGTGCAGGAACTCAAGCGCCTGAGCGGTGAGAGTCTGGATGCGGAGGTGGTGGACGCCTTTATCGTGCTGCACGAGGAAGGGGTGGTTCAGGAAATCGCCCAGCGTTTTCCCGAGGCTTGAAAGAGCCGGGGGGTTACTCTGTCGGCATCGGAGGCAGGGTGTTCAGGAATTGGTCTATGGAGGCCATGAGGGTGAGCCCCCCCGCGCGCAACTCGGTGATTCGTCCCTCGACACAGAGCCAGTCTTCGCTGACCACGCACTGCTCGATTTCGGTGGACAGCTGGCGAAGCGGTCCCGCATCGATGTTTGCCAGCATACCCTTGAGGCTGTGGATGTGCCGTCTGGCCTCGGGGGATTTCCGATCTCTGGTCGCATTCACAAAGTTATCAATCATTGATGGAAGCAGTGTGCATGCCGAACGTAAGGTGTCGCGCACCAGCGTGATGTTGTTGCCGATTCGCTCGGCAAACTCCTCGGGTGAAAATACCGTGGGAACAAATTCAGGCATCTTTTCTTGGGGCAGGGTGCTGGCATCCGTTTCGGGGAAAAGGCGATCCAGCAGTATCGACACTTTCTTCGCGCGCAGCGGCTTTGCGAGGTATTCATCCATGCCGGCCATGAGGCATTTTTCGCGGTCGCCCTTGATCGCGTTGGCAGTTAACGCGGTGATGGGGGTGTGGCTCAGGGTTCCCTCCAAGGCCCGGATGGCGGCGGTGGCCTCAAACCCGTCCATCTCCGGCATGTGGCAGTCCATGAAGACAATGTCGTAGGGATGCAGACGGACGGCTTCGAGCGCCTCGGTGCCATTGGCCACGCAGTCCACACGATGCCCCATTTTCTCCAGCAGTCCGCGTGCGACCTGCTGGTTGACCACGTTGTCCTCTGCAATGAGAATGCGCAGGTGGCGGGTGCTGGTTCGGGAAGAGGAATCCTGAGCTTGCGCTTGAATCGCGGGTTCCGGGAAGTTGCCGCCTTCCAGTGCGGTTCGAAGACTCAACAGGAGTGTCGCGGGTTGAACAACCGGCTTAATGAGAACGGCGTCGAAACCCGCTTCTCTTGCCCGTTGCATGGCTTCGCGTTGGGCGGGGCCGGTCTTGAGCACTAGCTTGGTTTTGTCCATTACCGTGGGGCGATGGCCCGCGTCGATGATTTCCAGCATGGGGCGAAGAAACTCACTGTCTAGCAGGATGCCGTCAAAAGGCTGCCCTTTGGCCTGGGCGGTTCGCAGGGCACCGGTGCCCTCGGAGGCAGTCCTGGCCAAGCCGTAGAAGCAGCCCCATTCCGCCAGTTGCTGCCCGATGAAATCGCGGGTGCCCGGATTGGCGTCCAGAACCAGCCATCGCGAGCCTTGCACGCTGGAGGATTCCAGCTGGGTTACATCGTCGATTACCGGATGTTCGGGAAACTGCTCAAACTCGGCGGTGAACCAGAACACCGAGCCTTTGCCGACTTCGCTCTTGACGCCGATTTCTCCGCCCATCATTTGGGCCAGTCTTTTTGAAATGGTCAGACCCAAACCCGTGCCGCCGTATTTGCGCGTGGTGGACGCGTCCACCTGCGAGAAGGAAAGGAAGAGCGAGTCAATCCGGTCTGCGGGGATTCCGATACCGGTGTCCTGCACCGTGAATCGCAATACCGCTCGGCGTTCCTCAACGCACTCGACATCGACAGCAACGTTGACCTCGCCTCGGGCGGTGAACTTCAGCGCGTTGCCCGCGAGATTGACCAGGATCTGGCGGAGGCGGCCGGGGTCGCCTTTGATCCAGCGCGGGGTCTGAGGGGAGACGCGGTAGGAGAGTTCGAGACCTTTTTCCTCCGCGCGCAGCACAAGGAGTTCGGAAAACTCGGCCATGGCCTCAAAGAGGTCAAAGTCGATGAGTTCCAGTTCCAGCCGCCCGGCCTCGATTTTGGAGAAATCGAGGATATCATTGATGATCGCCAGCAATGCCTCACCGGAGGCGCGGATGGTCTCCGTGTATTGCCGTTGCTCGGCGTCCAGATGGGTGTCAAGCAGCAGACTCGTCATCCCGATCACGCCGTTCATCGGAGTGCGGATCTCATGGCTCATGTTCGCGAGGAATTCGCTCTTGGCGGCATCGGCTCGCTGGGCGCGGAACGCCATCGCCTGTGCATGTTCTATGGCCTCTTGCAAGGCACGCTCGGCGCGTTTTCTCTCGGTAATGTCGCGCACGAGACCGACAGCGCACCAGTGGCCATCGAGGCGGATGGAGGATGCGGCCAACTCCACCGGGAACTCTGAGCCATTTCGGTGCAGTCCAACGAGCTCAACCAGTCCCTCAAGTGCCGGTACCAAACCGGATTCGCGAAACTGGCTCAGGCCGAGACGGGCGTGTTCCAGATAGCGCTCCGGGAGAAGGGTCTCGTGAATATTTCGACCGATGATCTCGTTTTCATTCCATCCGAAAATGCGTTCTCCGGCATCGTTCCAGAACAGGATGCGACCCCGGTGGTCGACCATGATGATGGCGTCCTGGGCGGCAGAAGCCATGGCGCGGAACCGAGCTTCACTGTCCTGCAGGGCCAATTCGATCACCTTGCGGCTGGTGACGTCCCGCGAAGAACCGAAAGCGCCGCAATATTCGCCTTCGTCATCGTAATGGAGCACGGTGTGACTGCTCATCCAGAATTCGCCGCCTCCCTTGCGAAGGGCGCGGTGTTCCAGCACGACCGAGGCGTCTCCGGTGAAAATGGCGTTTGCGAAGGCTTCGCGCAGAACCATTACTTCGTTGGCGGGGACAAAAAAAGAGAAGTCCTTCCCCACGCATTCCTCCGGGGCGTAACCCAGCACATCACGAATTTTATCGGAGAGGAAGGTGAATTGTTGATGGGTGTCGAGTTCCCAGACGTAGACACCGGACATCTCGGCAATCGTGCGGAAGCGTTCCTCGCTCACGCGGAGCGCTTCTTGGGTCTGCTTGCGGTCGGTGATATTCGCGCAGTGCGCCGTCACATAGAGCAGATTCCCGACGTCGTTGCGCACCGGGATCAAGGAAAGCCCGAAGCTCTCTCCTTGATCCTGATCCTCGAACAGGACTTGCGAGTCTGACTCCTTCGCCTCGAAAAAGCGGGCCTTGCGTTGCTGCGCCAGCGGGGCGGGAAACAAAGCCCAGAATTCGAGGCCCGACAAGGCGTTGACGGAACGGTCGGCAATCCGGGCGGCTTCGGCGTTGGCCGTGAGTATGTGGCCGTCGGGGTCAAGGAGAAATGATTGCGAACGCGATGCGTCCAGAATCGCCCGGGTTGCGTCTTTTTCCAAGACGAGCGCGCGCTCGACCTGTCTCTTTTCGGTGACATCATTTATGGAAAGCATAACGCAGGGTTCGCCTTCCGATAAGATCGGTGAGATCCTGATATCGAAAATGGAGGGCAGAAGACCTTCGGAGTGCCGACGTTTTATCGATACTTCCGGCAGGTGGATGGATGTGTTCTCAGTGAAAACGCGGTGAACGCCAAGTCTTAACGGGCAGCTGATACACCATTGACTCCCACCACATTGAGCTGCTTTTTCACCAGTTTGGGTACACTGAAGCAGATCGCCGGGGGGAAGGCCGAGGAGATCTTTTTGGCTTCGGCCAGCCAACCGTGCAGCGGTTGCATTGGCCTGACGGGTATGCAGCGTGCGATCAAGCACCAGCATGGCGACATTGGCTGCATCGAGCATGGCGTGGAGACTCGCGCGATCCTCGTCAAATTGATGGACAAGCTCCGCCGCGCGGTCATCAGCCGCGTGCCGGGACTGCACTTCCCGTGAGACGGTTTGCCGGTAGGCCTTCAGCTTGCCCCAGAGTACAAAAACGCCACCGATGAGAACGCCGAGAACTCCGGCCATAAATCCGGAAAAGATGGGCCACCATGGGGGGAGTGACGGGCCATCCGCAAAGGCGCACACAGGCCAGACAACGGCCAAACCTGCCGCAATTCCCAGCCATAATCTGTCCGATTTCTTCCGCTCTATTGACAAGCGGTTTTCCTTTCGTACCGATTCCGGTCGCCCCCCGATTGCTTACATACCCAGTCCCCCGTCGACGGACAGCACGGTTCCTGTGATATACGCCGCTTCTTCCGAGGCTAGAAAGAGGACGGCGGCGGCGATTTCGGCCGGGGTGCCCGCCCGCCCGGCCGGAACGCGACCCGTCAGGATTTTCAAGGTTGCTTCGTCCAGATCCGCCGTCATGTCCGTCGTGATGTAACCAGGGGCAACGGCATTGACCGTGATGTTTCTGGAGGCCACTTCCTGGGCGTAGGCTTTGGTAAAGCCGATGAGACCCGCCTTGGAGGCGGCGTAATTGGCCTGTCCGCCCTGTCCATGCAAACCGACGACGGAGCTGAGGTTGATGATGCGGCCATAGCGCTGCTTGAGCATGTCGCGCGCGGCGGCCCTGCACGCGTAAAACGCGCCGCTCAGGTTCGTCTCCATGACGGCGTGCCAGTCATCGTCTTTCATGCGCATGAGGAGACCGTCCCGCGTGATGCCCGCGTTGTTCACCAGCACGGCGATGGGGCCAAGGTCGGTGGCCACGGCGGCAATCAGCGCCTTCACGGCGACCGGGTCATCCATCGAACAAGCATAGCCCTTCACCCCTTCTCCGATTTCTGCGGCCGCGCTCTCGGCGGTTTCCTGATTGCGCCCGCAGATGGCGACCTGGGCACCCTCCCGCACAAACGCTTCTGCGCAGGCACGGCCGATACCGCGCGTGCCCCCTGTCACCAACACCACTTTACCGTCAAACCGGGCCATGCTGAGTCTTCCTCCGTTGGCGGCTAAGCCGCCATTTGCCGAGATGGTCCGGGCGATGCCTTAAGGCTATCGACCGGCCTTTTCGATTCGTTTTTCAATGTCCTTACAGTGGGGCAGCCCCTTGGCGATGGCGGCCTCATAGTGAGGTTTCGCCTTCAATGCGCCGTCCAGTTTGACGGCATACCACCACGCCAGATTGTAGTGGGCGACCCCGTCTTCTGGATTGGCGGCCAGCATCTTTTCGGTCAGGGTTACGGCCCCTTGCGGATTGCCGGAAGCGGCAATGGCCAGGGCACGACCGTGCTCGGCATTCGTCATGTTGGGTTCCAACTGGAGTGCCTGTGCGAAGAGGGTGGCGGCCCGTTCCCAGTCCTTTTCCTGCAGGGCCTGTTGTCCCAGCCAATAGGAGCCCTCGGCACTGGTGCGCAAGCCCAGATCCTGCAGAAGGGCGGCTGCGATGCCCGAGGTCGCGTTTTCAAAGGCGGCATGCAGAGGTTTGCCGCGACCGGTCGTCCAGCGGCTGACCGCGTCCTCTTCCGCGCTTAGTTTCGAGGAGACCTTAAAACCGAAGGGTTTGGTGGGGTCGCCGGGTTTGTCAGAGGCGAGAATGGGATCGGGGGAGACCGCTATTTTGTCCTTCCAGTGCAGGCGTCCGCGCTTGGTTTCGTAGAGGGTGCCTTCGACTGCGGCTACGGCACGGCCCTGGATCCCAAAAATCCCGTAGGTGGTCTGGAGATCGAGTACCCATTCGTGTCCGGCCTGACGCAGGACCCGGCAGCGCTCGGCAAAGGCATCGTTGCGGGCCTTGGTGTTGACGCCGCCATCAAAAGGGGTGACCCGCTTTGCTTGGGCCCCCAAGGCCTCGTTCAGGGCCGTCTGGATACGTTCGTCTATTTGCTTGCCGGGGTCAAAGGTGCTGAGTGCCTCTTCCATTTCGCGGCGGTGCTTGGCGTTTGAGAGGGCGGAAATGCCCGAGCCCAGCAGGAGGCCGGTACTGCCCACCAATTGCAGGGTTTGTCGCGCGGGGGATATGGACACCACAAAATGATCCGGTTTCGCCTCGATGGACCACGCAGGGGGGGCACTTGAACGAAGTGCCTGTGCCGGGGTTTGGCGGGGGGTGGCGCAACCCGCAAGCAGGGATGCCGCGCAGGCGGCCAAGCAAATAAAACGCCGCATTTCAGACCTCCTTTTCCCGTACCACAGCACGGGTTTGGGGTTCCATCAGTCCAAGGAATCCACTTGGCGAATATAACATAGCCCCGGAGTGCCTTCAACCCCGAGCGCACCTGTCGGCTACTTCGTATGATACGATTGCAGGTGCGCGATCTGGACTTCGCCCGTCTTTAATGCGCGGATGGCCTGAATCGACGCCCGACCTGCGGCCAGCGTGGTCATGATGGGGATTGCGTGTTCGATCGCCGTGCGGCGGATGGCGCGTTCGTCAAAGATGGAGTCAATGCCCAACGGGGTGTTGATGATCCAGTCGATTTCGCCGTTGATGATATGGTCGACGACATTCGGGCGGCCTTCGCCCACCTTGAAAACCGTTTCAACAGGAAGTCCCTGTTCGCGCAGCAAGGCGGCGGTGCCGTCCGTGGCCAGCAATCGGAATCCGAGTTCATGCAAATCCTTGCCGAGTGTTCCGATCTTCGTCTTGTCTCGCCCGTTGAGACTTACAAAAACGGTGCCTTCGGTGGGTACACTGTTGCCTGCGGCGATCTGGCTCTTTGCGTAGGCCAGACCCATGTTCTTGTCGATACCCATCACTTCGCCGGTGCTGCGCATCTCCGGGCCAAGCAGGATGTCGACGCCGGGGAATTTGATGAAGGGCAGGACGACTTCTTTGGCGGAGGTATGGGTCGGGTTGGGATCTTCAGTGAAGCCCAACTCGGTGAGGCGCTTGCCAGCCATCACCCGCGCGGCCAATTTGGCCAGCGGCACGCCGATGGCCTTGCTGACGAAGGGGATGGTTCGCGAGGCACGCGGATTGACCTCCAGCAGGAAGATATCTTCGTCGCGCACGGCGAACTGGATGTTCATGAGGCCGATGACCTTGAGCTCCCTTGCCAAGGCCCGGGTCTGGACCTTCACCCGCTCCAGCAGGGCGGGATCCATGTCGTAGGGGGGAAGGATGCACGCGCTGTCACCGGAATGCACACCCGCCTCTTCGATGTGCTGCATGATACCGGCCACCACCACGGTCTCGCCGTCACTGATGGCATCGACGTCCAATTCGATGGCGCCCTCCACGAATTTGTCGACAAGGATGGGGTGTTCAGGGGACGCCTCCACCGCGACCTTCATGTATCGGGCGAGGGATTCCCCGTTGTACACGATTTCCATGGCACGACCGCCAAGCACGAAGGACGGGCGCACGACGACCGGGTAACCAATGCGATTGGCGACCACTTCGGCCTGCTCGAAAGAGGTGGCCACACCGTTGTCCGGTTGGAGCAGACCGAGTTTTTCAACAACTTCGCGGAAACGCTCGCGGTCTTCCGCCCGGGCGATGCTGTCGGGTGAGGTGCCGATGATGGGCGCTCCGGCTGTTTCAAGCCGCTGGGCGAGGTTGAGCGGCGTCTGGCCGCCGTACTGCACAATGACGCCCTTGGGCTTGATGTTCTCGATGATGTTCATCACATCCTCGAAAGTGACCGGCTCGAAGAAGAGGCGATCCGAGGTGTCGTAATCGGTCGACACGGTTTCCGGATTGCAGTTGACCATGATGGTCTCGTAGCCGTCTTCCTTCAAGGCGAATGCGGCGTGAACGCAGCAGTAGTCGAACTCGATGCCTTGACCAATGCGGTTGGGGCCGCCGCCGAGAATGACAATCTTGTCCCTGTCGGTGCGCACCACTTCGTCTTCGTCGCCGTAGGACGAGTAGTAGTAGGGCGTGGAGGCTTCAAATTCACTCGCGCAGGTGTCCACCAAGCGGTAAACGGGCAGCACGCCCAGGCGCTTGCGCAGGTCGCGCACTTCATCCGCCGTTTTGCCCCAAAGCCGCCCCAACTGAAAATCGGAGAAGCCTGATTGCTTCGCGTGGAACAGCGTGTCGCGGTCTTCGGGATTGGCGGTACGCAGTGCCGCTTCTTCTGCGATGAGGTCGCGGAGTTGCCGCAGAAACCATGGGTCGATCTTCGTGGCGACGAAAAGCTCGTCCACGGTGGCCCCGAGGCGCAGGGCTTCGCCGAGTTGGAGGATGCGGTCGGGGTTCGGGGTGCGGATGGCGCGCAACAGCGCCTGCTTTTCCTCTTCCGACTCGGGTTGCGAGGTGAAGGGCTTGTACTTGCCGTCGCCGCCCAGACCGTGACGGCCGGTTTCGAGTCCGCGAATGGCTTTTTGCAGGGATTCCTTGAAGGTGCGGCCGATGCTCATGGTCTCGCCAACGCTCTTCATCTGCACGGTGAGCACGGGTTGGGAACCTGGGAATTTCTCGAAGGCAAAACGCGGCACCTTGGTGACCACATAGTCGATGGTTGGCTCAAAGGAGGCCGGGGTCGATTTGGTGATGTCGTTGGGGATTTCGTCCAGCGTGTAGCCAATGGCGAGTTTCGCGGCGATTTTTGCAATGGGGAAGCCCGTGGCCTTGGAGGCCAGCGCGGAGGACCGCGACACGCGCGGGTTCATCTCGATGGCGACCATGCGGCCATCCTCGGGATTGACGGCGAACTGCACATTGGAACCGCCGGTGTCCACGCCGATCTCGCGCATGATGGTGATCGAGGCATCGCGCATGATCTGGTATTCTTTGTCGGACAGGGTCTGCGCGGGGGCCACGGTGATACTGTCGCCCGTGTGCACGCCCATGGGATCCAGATTTTCGATCGAGCAAACGATGACGACGTTGTCCTTGAGGTCGCGCATGACCTCAAGCTCAAATTCCTTCCAACCGATGACCGATTCCTCGACCAGCACTTCGGTGACAGGGCTCATTTCAAGGCCGTACTGCACCGCAGCGAGGTATTCTTCCTTATTGAACGACACGCCCGCGCCGGAGCCACCGAGGGTGAAGGCAGGGCGTATGACGGCGGCGTAATTGATTTCCGCGCCAAAGGCGTGGGCATCATCAATCGTGCGCACGACCTGGCTGCGCGGCACGTCGATGCCGCAGTGGATCATGGCATCCTTGAACAAACCGCGATCCTCGGCCTTCTTAATCGAGGGCAACTTCGCGCCGATGAGTTCGCATCCGTATTTTTCGAGCACGCCACTTTCCGCGAGTTCGACGGCGAGGTTCAGCCCGGTCTGGCCGCCTACCGTAGGCAGCAGCGCATCGGGTCGTTCCTTTTCGATGAGGCGTTCCAAAAAGGCGACGGTGAGAGGCTCGATATAAACCCGGTCGGCGGTTTCAGGGTCGGTCATGATGGTGGCGGGGTTGCTGTTCGCCAGCACCACCTCATAGCCTTCCTCTCGCAGCGCCTTGCAGGCCTGCGTGCCGGAGTAGTCAAATTCGCAGGCCTGTCCGATTACAATCGGCCCAGACCCTATCAGCAAAATCTTCTTGATGTCTGTTCTTTTCGGCATGCTGCTTCCACCATGTTATTGTATGATCCGCGCCCAACAACGCGGCCCGAACACCACAACCGTAATCACTGCGGCATACGCCGCAGCCATCAGCACTGCCCCCGCCGCAACGTCCTTGGCACCACCGGCCAGCGGGTGCGATTCCCGGGTCACCAGATCCACCGTAAACTCAATCGCGGTATTCATCAGCTCCGCCATCAGCACAAAAGCCATCGCCGAGGCGAGCAGTCCCCACTCTATCGCCGTCAGCCCCTCCCAAATCCCCCAAACCACCAGCGTGAGCATCCCAACCGTCTCAACCCGCAGGTGCGCCTGCGTTTGAAACGCGAGCACCAGTCCCCGCGACGCGTTGCGGAAGCTCGCGAGACGAGCCCGGCCCCATTGCGAGATAGCCATGCGTTCCTTTAATAGGTGATTTCCAGGATTTCAAAGCTCAAATCACCCGCCGGGACATTGGCAATGGCGATATCGCCCACGGTGGTACCCAGCAGGGCTTTGCCCACCGGGGACTGGGTGGAGATTTTTCCGCTTGCCAGATCGGCCTCGACGGGGCTCACCAGCATATACAGCATTTCCTTCTTGGTCTTCTGGTTGCGTACCCGGACCTTGGCCCCTGAGCGG
>CAIZGN010000684.1 GCA_903932505.1 Candidatus Hydrogenedentota bacterium | reverse complement strand
TCAGGCGATCGACACGCGCTTTGAGCGGAAGGAGGGTGGCGAGTTTTTACTGCACCATCACACCGGGGATATCTGTGCGCCTGATAGTTATGAGCCGCACACGGACGCGCTGCTTCCGAAAAGTGAGAAGCGCATCGCGAATACGGGTGGTCGGCCGACGCAAACGGTTCTGCCTTATTTTAATCTGGAAGGGGCGGGGCAGGGGCTTATCTGCGTGGTGAGCTGGGCGGGGCAGTGGGCGGCGGAATTCTTGCGGGATGAGGGTCGGGGTGTGCGGATTCGCGCGGGTCAGGAACTGACGCATTTCACGTTGCATCCGGGGGAAGAGGTGCGGAGTCCGATGGTGGTGTTGCAATTCTATCAGGGGGATTGGATGCGGGCGCAGAATATTTGGCGGCGGTGGATGTTCGCGCATAATCTGCCGAAGCCGGGTGGCGAAGCACTCAAGCCGCAGGTGTCCCTTTGCACGGGGAACTATTACCCCAACCTTATGACGGAGGCCAAACAGGAGCGTGTTTTTCTTCAGCGGCATCTGGACGAGGGTGTCGGATTTGATTGCTGGTGGCAGGATGCGGGTTGGTATCCGTGCGACGGGGTGGGTTGGCCGAAGACGGGCACGTGGGAGGTGGATCCGGTGCGTTTCCCGAAGGGCTTGCGGGAACTGAGCGATTTGATGCATGCGAATGGCAAGCGGACGATGGTGTGGTTTGAGCCTGAGCGGGTGCATCCGGGTAGTTGGATTGCGGAGAATCATCCTGAGTGGGTGCACGGGGGGAAGAACGGAGGTCTATTGCGGTTGGGCGAACCGGCATGTCGGGCGTGGTTGACGGAGCATATCGACCAGCTTCTTACGGCACAGGGCATCGACTATTACCGGCAAGACTTCAATATCGATCCGCTGTCCTATTGGCGCGAGAATGACGCCGCTGATCGGCAGGGTATCACGGAAATTCGGCATGTCGAGGGCTATTTGGCGTATTGGGATGAATTGCTGCGGCGGCATCCGGGGATGCTGATCGACTCGTGTGCGTCGGGCGGGCGGCGCAATGACCTTGAGACCCTTCGGCGGGCTGTGCCGCTCCTGCGTAGCGACTGGTATGCGGGTGAGGCGGGGCAGCAATGTCAGACGTATGGATTGTCGCTGTGGGTTCCGTATCATGGCAACGGATTTATTTACGACCGGGACGAATACTGGATTCGGAGTGCGATGGTGGCAGAGATGAGCTTTGGACCTGGGGCGGGGGGTGTTGAAAAAACTGATTTTGCGTTGTTGCGCCGGATGGTGGACGAACAGCACCGCATCGCGCCGTATTTCTTCGGCGACTTCTATCCGTTGACCCCGTACTCCCTGAAGGAAGACCAGTGGATGGTCTGGCAGTTCGACCGACCCGAGATCGGTGGAGGGGTCGTGCAAGTCTTCCGTCGCGGTGAGAGCACGTATGAAACGGCGCGGATCCCTCTGAGTGCACTTGATGCGAGCGCACGGTATCAGGTCAGGAATCTTGATCAAGCGGAGGCGCAGGAAATGAGCGGAAAGGAACTTTCGGAGGCGGGATTGCGCGTGACTGCTGAAAAACGGCCTTCGGCTTTGACGTTTGTGTATACACGTTTGCCCTGAGCGCAGGGACGCACAGTCCAGAGGTTTTTGAAACTCCTGCGGACTACATTCGCGCCTTCGCGGGAATGGCGAGTGGTGCATGTGCTCTCTTCTTGAATCGTGAAGGATAAAATCTGATGAGAATCTGTTTTCTGAGTTTGGTGGCGCTCGTCGTTCTGGATAATCTGGTTGCCCATGCAAACGGGCCTTGGCCGACGGCGGAGCGTCCGCTGGAAGAACGTTTTGCTGCACCGCCTGCGGATGCGCGGATTCTTAAGATTATCCATCACTTCCCGAAGGCGCAGGAAGCGCAGGACAGCCTTTTTCGGGGGCTCGCCGGGCAGGGTTTTGGCGGTATGGCCACCAATGTGTCGTTCGACCAGTATTTGGAGAATGAGGAAAACTGGGCCTCGTTTGTGCGGGGAATTCCGGCTGCGAAGGCTGCGGGGCTTTCGCTGTGGCTGTACGATGAGAAGGGGTATCCATCGGGGAATGCGGGCGGGATTACGATGCGTGAGCATCCGGAATGGGAGGCTCGGGGGCGGTATTTCGTGGAGGCGGACAGCAGCGGCGGTTCTGTGCAGCTTCAGGTGCCGCCGGGTGCGTTGGTGCGCGCGGCAGCCTTTCCGGTGGCGGGTGGTGTTGTTTCATTGGAGGGGGCGGTGGATCTGGCGGTGGCGATCAAGGACGGCAGGCTGAGTTGGGATGCACCGTCGGGCAACTGGCACGTCATGGTGATGACGGAGGACCGGCTGTATGAGGGGACGCATGCGGCGGAAAGTCTGGCGGATAAGTTGCCGTATATCAATCTGCTGATGCCGGAGCCGACGTCGCGTTTTCTGGAGGTGAATCACGGCGGATATGCCAAACATTTGGGGGATAATTTGGGGCCGTGTTTTGTGGCCACGTTTACCGACGAGCCGTCGTTGATGAGTCTGTTTCTGCGCAAACAGCCTTGGACGGTGTTGCCGTGGTCTCCGAACCTGCCGGTCGAGTTTGAGAAACGGCGTGGTTATCCGCTTGAACCGGTGCTGCCCGCGTTGGTGGCAGAGACAGGGGCAAAGGGAATGTCGGTTCGGTATGATTTTTGGAAGACCGTCGGTGAACTCGTTTCGGAGAATTATTTTGGTCAAATTCAAAGTTGGTGCCGGGCACACGGTCTTGCTTCGGGCGGGCATCTTTTGCTGGAAGAGTCCATG
>CAIZGN010000683.1 GCA_903932505.1 Candidatus Hydrogenedentota bacterium | reverse complement strand
CTTCGAGCCGTTGTCCGAGTGGTTATATTCGGTGGTTCCTGTTCGCCGCGACGAGACGAAAGCGGAATTCGGCGTTCGCGGCTGGGCCACCCGCTGGGAGAATGGAATCTTTGGCGGTGCCACCTGCTTGTGGGGCATGGGCGACGCAGCCTAGATCGCCCAAAACATCTGGGATCACTACGCCTTCACACGCGACAAAGAATACCTCCGCACCCGCGCATATCCCATCATCAAGGAACTTTGCGAGTTTTGGGAAGACATGCTCAAGGAGGATGCAAATGGCAAGCTCGTCAGCCCGAAGAGCAAATCGCCTGAACATGGCCCGCTGGCCGAAGGCAACGCCTACGAGCAGCAGTTGGTCTATGATCTTTTCACCAACTACATTGAGGCATCGAAAGACCTCAGGGTGGATGTCGACTACCGTGCCAAGGTGGAAAAAATGCGCTCCCGCCTCCTTGGCCCGAAAATCGGTAAATGGGGTCAGCTCCAGGAATGGGCGGAAGACCTCGATGATCCGAAGGATACTCACCGCCATGTCTCCCACATGCTCGGTATTTACCCAGGCTGCCAGTTCACGCCGTTCACCACGCCGGAGATCACCGAGGCCGCCAAGGTCTCGATGAACGCCCGTGGCAATGCCGGCGTGGGTTGGAGCCGCGCCATGAAGAGCTGTGTCTGGGCACGCATCCACGATGGTGACCGCGCCTATGAAATCCTCAAAGGACTCCTGAGGTTCCAGGTCACGCCGAACCTTTTCAACACCTGCCCGCCATTCCAAATCGACGGCAACTTCGGCTATGCCGCTGCAGTCTGCGAAATGCTCATGCAAAGCCACGACGGGCAAATTCAGCTCTTGCCCGCCCTGCCCAAAGCTTGGGCCAATGGTTCAGTTAAAGGCCTGCGAGCCCGTGGCGGGTTCACCGTGGACATGGAATGGAAGGACGGCAAGGTGGCCAACTACCGCATCGCTTCGCCCGAGCCACGTAAGGTCAAGGTCCGCGTCAACGGGAAGGAAAAGAGCATCCAGTCGGAGGCACTGATCATCGGCGATCCTGCCCGTGCGGCGGATCTCCCGGGCGAGCTTCAGACCGCCTACGATAAGGGCTATCGTGACATTACGATCGCCCCCGGAACCTACGTTCTGCCGGCGACCGGCAAGGCTTCCATCGAGCTGGACTCCTGGAATGGAGCGTCCATTCACGCCCAAAGGGTAACCATCATCTTCCAGGAACTGGCACATCGGCCGATTCATTTTAAGAATTGCCGCGATGTAAGCCTAGACGGCCCGATCTTGCGGTTTGCCGAGCCCGCCTTCACCCAGGGCCACATCAAGGCAATGGGCAAGGATAACCAAGGAACATGGCTCGACTGGCAAATCGACACTGGATATCCCGTGGACATTGACCCCACGAAATCCACGCTGGACGTCGCCGATCAGGCCACCCGCTTGCTGAAGGCTGGAACGGGCGACTTCCAATGCTCAACGTTCGAAACACTTGGTCCGGGCCTTTTTCGCTTGCGCGGGGTGAAGGGAGGAATCGGCTCGGCTACGGTAGGTGACTGGATCTTCACGCGGCACAGCAGCGGCAATACGATCGTTCATCTCGACGGCTGTGAACGTTGTTCCATGAAGCAGTTGAGCCTGCAGAATTCGGGGTTTGCTGCGTTTTTCGAAACCGGTGGTATCGGAGGAAATCTCTTTGAAGGCTGCCGCGTGATGCCCGGGCCCCGGCCCGCGGGGGCAAAGGAGGATCAACTGGTGGGATGCGGAGCCGACGGATTTCACTCTGCGGGGACAAAGAATGGCCAGACAATCTTAAAATGCTCGTGGGAAGGATTGCTTCACGACGACTGCATTGCCATCCATGGCAGCCTGCAAAAAGTCTTTCGGGTTGAAGGAAACAAACTGGTTATGGAACCAGGCAACCGCGGCGGTTTTGCCCTGGGAGAACCTGTTCGTATCTCCAGTACCACGGGCTATTTCGGCAAATTCACCTGTGCCAAAGCCGAGGAGATCACGGAGAAAATCAACTGCAAGGAACTGACGCTATTCATCGCGGACGAGCGGGAGACCGCCCTGGTGGAAGAGAACCAGCGAAGGTTGAGTGTATTGGAGCCAATCAAAATCTCAGGTCCCAATGGAACCTCGGGAGAATTCACTTGCTGGTCCGTGGTCCAGAAAAGCCGCGGTGAGTATCTTCTGTCTGTAACTCCGCGACTCACAGCGCCTTCCAGCCAGAAAACTCTCCTGGAAATTCACCCCAATGACACGCTTAAGGTCTCCGGTCAACGCGGTGTCATCGGCAATTTCCTCTGCAAAGAGTTCCGAAACAGGACTCGGAACCAGCCTTTTTTCCAAATCACCCTCGATCGGGAGAGCGGTGCGCCGGCGGACGCCAAAGCCTCCAATCCCAACCGCAACGGGGCTGGATTCAAGATCCTAAACTGTTCTCTCGGCAACTGTCGTTCCCGCGGAATCCTGGTGAAGGCCGACAACGGTCTCATTGAGG
>CAIZGN010000682.1 GCA_903932505.1 Candidatus Hydrogenedentota bacterium | reverse complement strand
CGTCAACCCGGCCCAAAAAGTCGATCGGTACCGTGAACGGGCGCATGTCATCCGCTTCCTCTCGCGCGATCAGATCGAGGAACAGCTTCGCCTCCTGGAGGCCCATCCCGTCATCCAGACATTGGCGGGCATCTACATTTTCGCGGGCCTGCGCCGCGAGGAAGCCCTGTGGCTCACACGGAAGGACATCGACCTGGAATCCGGGAGGTACGGCGTGATCCATGTGCGGTCCAAAACGGTGGACGGCGAGTTCTGGCAACCCAAGACGAAAGTCAACCGGGTCGTTCCCATCAGCCGGACATTACGGGAGTTTCTCGACCGCTACGAGGTGAGAATCGTTCCGGGCGGCTGGTACTTGCCCTCGCCCTTGGGGAAACGGTGGCACCCGGACAATTTCTCCCATGACCTGCGGTCGATCAACGAGAAGAAGAACCTTCCGTGGGGCTGCCTCGATTTCCGTCACACGTTCGGCAGTCATTTGGCGATGAAAGGGGAGAGCCTGTACAAGATTGCGACACTCATGGGCAACTCGCCGGAGATCTGCCGCCGCCACTATGCCGCGCTCCTGCCGGAATCGCTGATCGATTCCGTCGAATTCACGGAGGAGACTTCCGCTCTCAAGACCGCCGCCCGCGCCAAGCCAAACCTGTATCTGTTTCCGAAACAGGAAGCGGCGGAAGAGCGCAAGCCGTGACCGAAAGAAGGGAGCGGGGCCATCTCGCCTGGACTTGCCACGTCACTCGAGATGGCCCCGGACCGGACTGGGGATCCGCTACTGTTCGAGCATGCGCGATCGCTCGTATTGCTCCACCTCCTTGACGAGGTACCGGATGATCCCATTCCGGCCGTCGCCCAGGCACAGCCGCGTCAGACGCGCGCGCTGCGCAATGCGATCGACGGTCGAACGGGAACAACGCCATCGAGCGGCCAGTTCGCGGGGCGAGCAGTACTCGCCGACGCATTCAGCAGCTTTCCGCGTCATCGCTCGTTCTCCTATGCTCAGCCGCTAATCCCGCGTTCCACCCATAAGGCGGCGGTAACTTCAAAAAGGTTTCAGTTCGTTTTGCCTGCCGCTCGGGACGGACTTCGAATCCTCTGAAAGAGCAATCCTCCACCTTGGGACAAAGGCGCTGCTGCACGGCATCGAGCCAAGCCGGTGGGCCGGGGCTTAACGCCCCATGCGGATCGTAGGGCCGCCCGATGGGTTGGAGTTCGCGGTATTGCTGCAGGACGTATGCTTGGGCGCCGCGGATGCGATTGCCAATCGCCAGGAGGTCATCGGGCGTCAGGAGCGGAACGACGGTGGTCCGAAACTCATATTCGATCCCTCCGCCCATGAGCAACGCGATGCTCTCATCAATGGCGCTTTGGTCAACGGGAACGCCGCAGATCGCATCATACTTGTCGCGCGGCGCCTTGATATCCATGGCCACGTAATCGAGCAGCCCTGTTTCAAGGAGGGCCGCCAAAACCGCAGGCTGTGTTCCATTGGTATCGAGTTTTGCGAGGTACCCGAGGGCACGCACCTCTTCTATGAATTCCGGGAGGCCTGTCTGGAGCGTGGGTTCCCCGCCGCTGATGACCACCGCGTCAAGCAGACCGTGCCGGGTTTCAAGCCATGCGATGGCCTCCTTTTGCGTCGTGCCACACGTCACGCTGTCGCCGTCGATAATCCTCCGGTTGTGACAGAAGTGGCAGCGCAGATTGCATCCCGGGGTGAAGACGACGGCCGCGATCTTGCTTGGGTAATCAATGAAGGAGCATTTCACGATAGTAGCGATCTCCATATTCGTTACGCTCCTTCCTCGGGCATTGTGGGCAGCACGAAATTCACGCGGTCCCGGTATTCCTGTTTCTTCCCCTCATTGAAATTCCCCACAGGCCGGAAGTAGCCGGTGACTCGCGACCAGATTTCGGCTTCGGCGCCGCAGTATGGGCAAGCCGTGTGCTCGCCGCGAAGATATCCATGGTCCGGACAAATGCTGAAGGTGGGCGTTATGGACAGATACGGCAGCCTGTACCGCTCGAAGATCCGCCGGACAAGCCGTTTGGCGACGGCCGCACCTTCGATGCTTTCGCCGAGATAGAGGTGAAGTACCGTGCCGCCGGTGTACAGGGACTGCAATTCGTCCTGCAGTTCGAGTACTTCGAAGATGTCCTCCGAATATCCCACGGGCAAGTGGCTGGAGTTGGTGTAATACGGCGTACCCGCGCCGGCGGTCCTGATGTCCGGATATTCTTCCTTATCCAGCCGCGCAAGACGATACGCCGTGCTTTCGGCGGGTGTCGCTTCCAGGTTGTAGAAATGCCCTGTTTCCGCTTGAACATCGGCGACGAGGCTGCGGAAATAGTGAAGGATTTCCAGGGCAAAGCGTTGTCCTTCAGGGCTGCCCAGGTCTTTGCCAAGCAGATTCAACGCTGCCTCATTCATGCCGGCGATGCCAATGGTGCTGAAATGATTGAGCCAGTACTGGCCGCTCTTCTGCTTTACGCCGCGCAGGTGATGCGCCGAGTATGGATAGAGGCCCTTCCCGGTTTGCGCTTCGATGACCTTGCGTTTGATTTCGAGCGAGGTCACGCCAATCCGGATCAGCCGGCGCAAGCGCTCCTTGAACTCCGGTTCCGTTTCGGCCAAGTACCCGATACGCGGGAGATTGACGGTGAACACGCCGATGGAGCCGGTCAGGGGGCTGCTCCCGAAAAGCCCGCCACCGCGCAGCCGCAGCTCGCTCATATCCAAGCGCAACCGGCAGCACATGGATACCGCATCTTCCGGCGAGAGGTCCGAATTGATGTAGTTGGCGAAGTACGGAATCCCGTACTTGCATGCAATCCGCATGAACGCCTCGACAGCCGGCGAGTTCCAGTCGAGGTCCTTGGTGACGTTGATCGTCGGGATGGGGAAGGTGAAGCCCCGGCCTTTGGCGTCCCCTTCAAACATGACGTCGCAAAAAGCGCGGTTGAACACCTCCATTTCCGCCTGAAACTCACCGTAGACAGCGTCGATAGGCTTGCCGCCGAGGATGACCGCCTGGTTTCCGAGAGAAACCGGCGGCGTGAGGTCAAAGGTCAGGTTCGAGAACGGACACTGGAAGCCCACACGGGTTGGGACGTTGAGGTTGAAGATGAATTCCTGAAGCGCCTGTTTGACTTGGTCATGGGTCAGGCCATCGTAGCGGATGAAAGGCGCGCAATACGTATCGAAGTTGCCCCAGGCCTGCGCGCCGGCGCATTCGCCCTGGAGCGTGCAGGTCGCGTTTACAATCTGACCAAGGAATGAGCGCAGGTGTTTGGCGGGCCGGCTTTCCACTTTGCCCGGCACACCCCCGAAACCCTGTACGAGGAGCTGACGCAAGTCCCACCCCGCGCAATACGGTCCCCAAAAACCCAGGTCGTGGATGTGGACATCGCCGCTTTCATGCGCGTCACGCACTTCAGCCGGATACACCTCATGCAGCCAATAGGCCTTCGTGAAGAACTCGCGGACATAATTGTTGAGGCCGTTGACGCTCTTTTGGGCATTGGCATTCTCGTTGACCCGCCAATCATGGCCGCCGAGGTAGTCCGCGAACATTTTCGTTGTCGCCGAAATCAATCCATCGGCATTGCGAACACATGCGCGCTTTTCACGATAGAGAATGTACGCCTTGGCCGTGCGCGCATGACCGTTTTCGATGAGCGCCTTCTCGACGAGATCCTGGATATCCTCGACCCTGGGAATGGTACTCGAGAAAGCTCGTTCCGCGAATTGGACGACCTGGCCGGCGAGCCGCTCTGCGAGGGCAAAATCATTGCCGCCGCAGGCCACCGCCGCCTTGAAGACGGCGCATGCGATCTTGGCCTGCTGAAATTCCTCGATTCGCCCGCCGCGCTTGCGTATATAGTTGGGCATCCGCATCTCTCCTTGCCGGCGCCGGGCCTGCTTGAAACCACAATACCGGCGCTGGCGCTTACACGTAATACTCCGGGTGATCCGCTTTCGGGTATTGCGCCAGCGTCTTTTCGTAATCCGACAAGACTTGGTCTGCGTTCTTGGTCGTCTCCCTTATTTCCTCTATCCGTCTGAGAAGCCGCCCGAGATGCAGCGTGGCGCGGATTCGGAGGTCTTCGGGGGTAAGCCCGAAACTCTCCATGAACGACGGGCATACATGCCCATACGTTGGGCACGAGCGGGAGTCCCAGTCGATAAGCGGCATTCCCTTGATGTTCCTAAGCGGTTTCTTCCCTCGGTCATAGGGGCAGGCGCGGCCGCCGTCACAGGGAAACGCTTGCGGCTCCGTGCAGATCATCCATGTACCGGTCGCGATTCTGTGTTTGATTTCCATGTTCATTGCCATTTCCTCCATCTAAGCCTTTACCTCATGCGGTACAGTGGAAGCCGATAGGCCTTTTCGGACCCGCTGGATATTCAAAGACACATCACGCGGCGGCGGCGCCCCGCGGCTGTTTTCGTGCGAGAGGACGTTCGCAAGGAGCGCTGCTTTGCGTCTTTCGAACGTCCTCTCGCCGTCCACGGATTTCACGGTGCACTGCGCCGAAGAACTCTTCATGCGGCGCAAGTGCAGCGGCCGTTATTGGCCCGGACTGGCGAAGCCATGGGTTTTGAGCCTGCGTTGCCATTCCATCCTTATTCCCAGGCGCTTTCCGCGGGAAGCACCTCGGTGACGTTTGCAAAGGTTTTCCCGTCACCGTTGGTCTTGTGTCCGACTACGACCCGGCATTCCTTGTGGAGGATGTCTTCCACGGCGATTTCCTCTCCGATGGCCGGGGTATGGCCCAGCAAGGCAACCAGCCAGCGGCCCAGTTTAGTGATCTCGCTGATCCGCCGGTTGGCCAGGCCGGTTACGGTCCGGCCCTCGTATTCGTCGTCGGAGATAATGTTGAACAGGATGTTGACGAGGGGACCGTGAGGCCCTTCCTTTTCCCGGACCTCCGTCACGATGGCGGGCCAGGTTCCTTCGGGAACGAGCGCCGCGGGTTCTTCGAATTTTCCTATCCAGCTCATGGTGTGCTCCTTTCAGTGGGTTGTGGTGCGTTCCATTGGGGCCTTCTATGGTCTATGCGGCAGCGTGTTGCCGGGAATTTCAGGGGATGCGTTTTTCTTTCGGCTTGCGTACAGGGGGCACTCGGGATCGCAGTGGTTCGCATGGATGGGCTCTTCGCATCCGTTTCCACGGTATTCCTTGAGATAGGCGGACGCGGTTTGGGCCTGGACTTCTTCCATCGTAAGAACTCTGTTGCCATTGTTCGGATGGTTCCTGGTGCGCCATTGGGCGAGAGTGGCCACGGCGATATCGAAGGGCAGCCCCATTCGGCGCAGGTGAACCGCGAGCCGGAAGCAGGACACACGCTGATACTCGGAAACACCGGTTTCCAGCATGGCCTTGGCGCAAGGGGG
>CAIZGN010000681.1 GCA_903932505.1 Candidatus Hydrogenedentota bacterium | reverse complement strand
CTACATCCCCCGGCCCTTCGGGCCACCCCCTTCGGAAGGGGGATTTTTTTGTTGCGCTTCGCGCGGTTTGGGTCCAGCACCTCTGGAGGTGGCCGATTTTGCAGTCACAGGCGCGACGCGCAAATTAATCCCCCTTCCGAAGAGCCGGGGGATGTTTCTCTGCGGATTTGCCGTTTCCTAACCCCTGCCGACTGACAAACCCACCCTTCCCACCTTTCAATCGGATTCGCCTTATCACCCCGTAAAATGCTATCATAATCTGATCAAGGGTGGGGTGTGTCTTTGCGAAAGTAGATGCGGCCTTTCGCCGCATCAAGCGAAAGAGTCTGGAAGGCTCTTCTACAGTAAACACGCTATCTTGTCGCGTTGACTGGAGATACCATGGCGTATACCGGAGAAAGAAAGTTGCTCGGCTGGCTCGGTGCGGAGACTCGCGTTGCGCCTTGGGATGAGGCGGGGGTCTCGCGTGCCCTCGGCTGCATCGGTCTGCCTGTATATGCCGTTTCCTTGGATGGCGGTCTGGGTTTGGCTACCGGCGCTCCGAAGACCGCAGTGGTCACGGAAACCCTGCCGATGCTCGCGTGCGTTCCGGCCTGTCCCATCGACCAATTGGGCGACCCCGCATTTCGTCGCGCCCACGGGCTCCGATACGCCTACTACGGCGGTTCGATGGCGAATGGCATCGCCTCGGTAGCCCTGGCCGAAGCATTGGGAAAAGCCGGGTTTCTCGGATTCTTCGGCGCGGCCGGACTGCCCGCCGATGTCGTTGAAAAGGCCATTGACGAGCTGGAAGTGCGTCTGGGGGGGCTGCCGTACGGTTGCAACCTCATCCACAGCCCGAACGAGCCCGACCTTGAGCAAGCTGTCGCGGATCTCTATATCCGACGCGGTGTGACGCTCGTGGAGGCCTCCGCCTATCTCGATTTGACGCTGCCAATTGTGAAATACCGGGTGCATGGCATCTACCGGGACGATTCGGGTGCGATTGTGACCCCGAACCGCGTCATCGCGAAATGTTCACGCATCGAAGTGGCCTCGAAGTTTTTTGCCCCGCCCCCGGCACGATTCCTGGAGCCCCTGGTGGCCTCCGGCTTCATCACCCCGGCCCAAGCGGAACTGGCGGCCCGGATTCCCATGGCGCAGGACCTCACCGCCGAGGCCGATTCCGGCGGACATACCGACCGGCGGCCCGCGATCACCCTGCTGCCGACCATGCTCGCATTGGCCGGGCAAATGCAGGCGAAGCACACTTACGCCGAACCGCTGCGCGTGGGTCTGGGTGGCGGCATTTCAACGCCCGCTTCGGCGGCGGCCGCTTTTGCCATGGGCGCAGCGTATCTCGTGACGGGTTCCGTAAATCAGGCCTGTGTCGAGTCCGGCTCTTCGGACACCGTGCGCCAGATGCTGGCGGAGACGACACAGGCGGACATCACGATGGCACCCGCCGCCGACATGTTCGAGATGGGGGTCGAAGTGCAGGTGCTCAAGCGCGGCACGATGTTCGCCATGCGCGGCACAAAGCTCTACGAACTCTACCGGAAGTACAACCGGCTCGAAGACATACCCGCCGACGAGCGGGAAAAACTGGAGAAGACGATGTTTCGCGCACCGTTCAGCACGGTGTGGGAACAAACCAAGGCCTTCTTCATGCGCCGCGATCCAAAGCAAATTGCACGGGCGGAACAGGATCCCAAGCACAAGATGGCGCTGGTGTTTCGCGCCTACTTGGGACAGGCCTCCGGGTGGGCGAATCAGGGTCTACCCGACCGCAAGATCGATTATCAGATTTGGTGCGGCCCGGCCATGGGCGCGTTCAATGAATGGGTTCGTGGTTCGTTTCTCGAAGCGCCGGAGAACCGCCGGGCGGTTACCGTGGCTAAGAATATCCTGTATGGTGCGGCGGTCATGACCCGCTGCGCGGCATTGCGTAATCAGGGAATCCCCGTGCCGGCTGAGGCCGTGCAGGTGGTTCCGCGTCCTCTGGACCAACTCGAGGAGGAATGGCTTTGAGTGTCCCGCGTCCTTCCGCGAATCCCCTACCCGGCATTGCCATCATCGGCATTGGCTGCCTGTTCCCCAAGGCGGGCAGCCCCGGTGCCTATTGGGCCAACATCAAGCAGGGCACGGACGCCATCACGGAAGTCCCCCCGACCCATTGGCGGCCCGAAGAGTATTTTGACGGCGACCCGAAGCGGCCCGACTTCACCTATGGGCATCGGGGCGGGTTCTTGTCCGTTGAAGAGTTCAACCCGATGGACTATGGCATGCTGCCCAGTGCCATCGAGGCGACCGACACGTCCCAACTGCTGGGCATGGTGGCCGCAGAGCGCGCACTCGAAGACGCGGGCCTCGGCAAGGATGTCGTCTTTGACCGCGAGAAAGTAAGCGTGATCTTGGGTGTGACCGGTGCGCTCGAACTGGTCATCCCGCTCGGCGCTCGCCTCGGACACCCCATCTGGCGCAAGAGCCTCAAGGATGCGGGCGTGGACGACGCCACCGCCGAAGATGTCGTCAACCGCATCAGCCGTTCCTATGTGCCATGGCAGGAAAACTCCTTCCCGGGCCTGCTCGGCAACGTCGTCGCGGGGCGCATCACCAAGCACCTGGGCCTTGGCGGCACCAATTGCGTTGTGGACGCCGCGTGCGCGAGTTCGCTGGGCGCGGTGGACATGGCCATGCTCGAATTGCAGGCGGGCAAGGCCGATGTGGTGGTGACCGGCGGCGTGGACACCTTCAACGACATTTTCATGTTCATGTGCTTCAGCAAGACCCCGGCATTGTCTCCCTCCGGCGATTCGAAGCCTTTTGACGCGAATGGCGATGGCACGATCTTGGGCGAAGGCCTTGGGATGATCGTGCTGAAGCGCCTCGACGAGGCGGAGCGCGATGGCAATCGCATTTATGCGGTGCTGCGCGGGGTCGGTTCGTCGAGTGACGGCAAAGGCGATGCGATCTACGCCCCAAGCGCAAAGGGACAAGCGAAAGCACTGCGTCGCGCCTATGAAGCGGCCGGCGTCGACCCGCACACGGTGGAACTCATCGAGGCGCACGGCACCGGCACGCGCGCAGGCGATGCGGCAGAGGTCAGTGGCCTCGTGGAGGCCTTTGGCGACGCACAGGGTAAGCCGTGGTGCGCACTGGGTTCGGTCAAGTCGCAAATCGGTCATACCAAAGCGGCTGCGGGTGCTGCGGGCCTCATCAAGGCCGCGCTTGCCCTGTACAACAAAACCCTGCCGCCCACCATCAAGGTGAAGCAGCCGCTGGATATTTTGTGCGAGGCTTCCAGCCCCTTCTACGTCAACACAGACAAGCGGCCTTGGCTGCCGAGTGCAACACATCCCCGCCGCGCAGGGGTGAGCGCGATGGGTTTTGGTGGAAGTAATTTTCACTGCGTGCTTGAGGAATACCAAGGACAAAAGACACAGGCCGACTGGGACGGCACCCTCGAGATTCTCGCGCTTTCCGCGCAAGACAAGGCAACGCTTCGCCGGACCGTCGAGGCTTTCCAGCCCGCGACCGACTGGAACGGACGCGCCCTGCAAGCCGCGCAATCGCGCTCCGGCTTCGATGCCACCGCGCCCTGCCGTCTCTTGGTGGTCTTTGAGGAATCGGACGATCTGGCCCAACGTCTGCGAGATGCGGCCGACGCGCTCGGTCGTGAAGAGGGCGGATGGAACACCCCGCACGGCGTCTTTTATGGCGAAGGAATCCAATCTGGTTCTCTGGCCTTCGTGTTTCCCGGACAAGGCGCGCAATACCCCGGCATGTTGCGCGATCTGGCGTGTCAATTCCCGGACTTCCTCAATACGCTCGACACCGCCAATCACGCGGTTTTGAAGGAAGACTCCGCAGCGGAACGCGTTTCCGATCAAATCTACCCGCGACCCGCATTCGACGCAGAAACCAAGCGCACGCAGGAAGCCGTATTGCAGGCCACGCAAAACGCGCAACCGGCCATCGGCGCAGTGTCGGTCGGTGCCCTCAAAGTTCTCGCTCATTTTGGCATCCGGCCTGAGGCCGTTGCGGGGCATAGCTATGGCGAACTCGTCGCACTCCACGCAGCAGGGCGCGTGACGGAAGAGGAACTCTTTCGCATTTCGCGGGTGCGCGGCACGCTGATGGCACGGGGCAGCGGTGACAAAGGCGCGATGATGGCCGTGCGCGCACCCCTCGAAACGGTGGAAGCCGTGCTGGCGGAAGAAAAGCTGGATGTCATCGTCGCGAACAAGAACGCGCCCGACCAAGCCGTGCTCTCCGGTTCGACCGAAGCCATCGCGCTGGCGGAGGCGCTTTTCGCCCGACACCGGATTACCGCCAAAAAACTGCCGGTGGCTGCGGCCTTCCACAGTCGCTGGGTGGCGGATGCGGAGAAGCCTTTCCTCAAGGCGCTGGAATCCATCGACTTTACGGCATCGTCCCTTCCGGCGTACTCCAACACAACGGCCTCGCGGTACCCCGAAGATCCGACCGAGGCACGCGCCTTGCTCGCCGCGCAACTCGCAAATCCCGTTGAGTTCGTGCGTGAAATTGAGGCGATGTATGCCGCCGGAGTCCGAACCTTTGTGGAAGCAGGGCCGGGCGCGCGGATGACCGGTCTGGTCCAATCAATTCTCAAAGGCCGCGATGCACATGCGCTGGCGCTCGACAGTTCGTCGGGCAAGCGTGGCGGTCTGGTCGACCTCGCGCGGACACTGGCGCAACTCGCGGCACTGGGCCATGCGCCCGCACTCGAAAAATGGAATGAAGGCGTTCTGCGCCGCACGGCAAGCACTACCGGCAAAGCCCGGATCGCCGTACCGCTCAGCGGGGCCAACCACTTCCAGCCGAAGCCTATTCCGCCGTCGCCGACCAAGGTGAAGGTGACCCCGGCGCAACCCGCCACCACCGAAGCACGCCCCGCACAAAATGTACAGATGCCCGCGCAGGCCGCCCCTGCCGAGTGGTCCGAAGCGCTGCGCATGACCCAGCAGAATCTCGCAGCCTTGCAGCAGCTGCAGGAACAAACCGCGCAGCTCCACACGCAATTCCTTCAAGGCCAGCAACAGGCCGTGCAGACGCTGCATTCGCTGCTGGAACAGCAACGTTCAACCTTCAGCGGAGGCGTTGCCCCCGTCGCGCAGAGCCAACCCATCCCGCGCGCGGTCGAGCCGCCTCGCGCCGCGCAACCCCAAGTTGTCGCCAAGGAAATCGCGCGGCCAGTCGCGCCGCCTGCCGCAGCCGCGCCCAATGCCGCCGAACGCATCCTGCTGGAAACCATCGCGGCAAAGACCGGCTATCCCGTCGAAATGCTCGAACTCGACATGTCACTCGATGGCGATCTCGGCATCGACTCGATCAAACGCGTTGAAATTCTATCGGCGGTGCGTGATGCGCTGCCGGATGCCCCGGAGATCGGCCCCGAGCAGTTGGGGCAGTTGCACACCCTGCGCGACATCGTGGGACACCTGTCCAGCGGCGCGCCCGCTATATCTGCAGCCCCCGCAGCCTCAACCTCGGCCGCACAAAGCATCCTGCTTGAAACCATTGCCGCGAAAACCGGCTATCCCGTTGAAATGCTCGAACTCGATATGTCGCTCGATGGCGACCTCGGCATTGACTCCATCAAACGCGTTGAGATTCTCTCCGCTGTACGCGAGGCACTACCGGACGCCCCGGAAATTGGCCCCGAGCGATTGGGACAGTTGCGCACCCTGCGCGACATCGTGGGGCATTTGTCCAGCGGTGCGCCCGTGGCGGTGGCTTCCCCTGCTCCGTCAAATTCCGCCGCCGAGCACATCCTGCTTCAGACCATTGCCGAAAAGACCGGATACCCCGTGGACATGCTCGAACTCGACATGTCGCTTGATGGCGACCTCGGTATCGATTCCATCAAACGCGTTGAGATTCTCTCTGCTGTGCGCGAGTCTCTGCCGGATGCCCCGGAGATTGGCCCCGAACAGTTGGGGCAGTTGCACACCCTGCGCGATATCGTCGGGTACTTGTCGTCGGGCGCATCTTCAGCGACCGCACCCGTTGCCCCACCCCCCAGCAATCGCGTGGACGAGATACAGCGCGTGCTGATTGAGGTTATCGCGGAGAAAACCGGGTATCCCGTCGATATGCTGGAACCGGGCATGACACTGGATGCGGATCTCGGTATTGATTCGATCAAGCGTGTTGAAATCTTGTCCACTGTTCGCGAACGCCTGCCAGAAGCCCCGGAAATTGGTCCTGAACAATTGGGGCAACTGCATACCCCCGCACAGATCGCGGCGTTCCTCGCGGGAGGCCTTGCGTCCGCCACACCGGCGGCTGCCCCGGTCGCGAAACCCGCAGCGGTTCTCGCGTCCGACGAAGCCCCCTTGTTCGGTCAAGTGTTGCGCACCATTCCGCTGTCAGCGGACGCGTCAACGGTATCCCTTTCAAAGCAAGCCCCCTGGCTGATCGCATCACCCGCCTCCAACGCCCCGGATTTCGCGGAGGAACTCTGCAACGCCCTCGTGGCTCGTGGATATGCCGCGACGCGCATCCCCATGACCGCCCATGACACCCCGAGGCCCGAAACCGTTGGTGGACTGCTCATTGTGGGGCCCGACGCGACGACGAAAGATGAATTCCTGTCCGATGCCTTCCGTATCGCGCAATGGGCCCGGCCGGGTCTCCGCAAGACCGCGCAATCCTGTTTTGTGACCGTATCGCGCATGGACGGATGTTTTGGTCTTGGTGTATCGGCGGATTTTGACCCGCTGCAGGGCGGTCTGGCCGGTCTTTCAAAAACCGCCCAACACGAGTGGCCCGAAGTGCGCTGCCGGGCGTTGGACGTGGCCCGTGGCGTATCGACGGAGATGGTTGCGGATGAATTGGCCTTGGACGGCCCGGTCGAAACTGGATTGTCGAAAAACGGCCGAATGGGGCTCGCGCTTGCGTTCGACAGCCCCGCGTCCGCCGAAGGCGCACCCCTGCTTCGCGCAGGAGACGTGGTGATCGTCACCGGCGGTGCCCGTGGCGTCACCGCAGAGGTCGCGGTTGCACTTGCGAAGACCTACCAACCCGTTCTTGCTTTGATTGGCCGCAGTCATGCGCCGAAAGCCGAACCGTCTTGGCTCACGTCGCTCCAATCGGAGGCGGATATTAAGCGCGGGCTGATGGAGCACGAAGGCGCGGGTGCCACCCCGAAATCCATTGGCGAATCTTGTCGGCGCATTCTTGCGGAACGCGAAGTGGCGCGGAACATCGAGCGCATGCGTACCGCCGGTGCCCAGGTTCATTATTACAGCGCAGATCTTCGTGATGCGGAGGCCCTGCGTACCGTATTGAGCGCGATTCGCACTGATCTTGGGCCGGTGCGCGGTCTGGTGCACGGCGCGGGGGTGCTGGCAGACCGCCTCATCGAAGACAAGACCATCGAGCAATTCGCGGCCGTGTATGAAACCAAAGTCTGTGGCCTGCGTGCGGTACTGGAGGCCGCAGACCCCGGCGACCTGCATTTGATTGCCTTGTTCTCTTCGTCCACCGGGCGTTTCGGCCGACGTGGTCAGGCCGACTACGCGATGGCGAATGAAGTGCTGAACAAGATGGCTCAACGCGAGTCGCGGTTGCGCGAGGGCTGCAAGACCGTCTCCATCAACTGGGGGCCTTGGGAAGGCGGCATGGTGACACCCGCGCTGAAGAAGCTCTTCGCGGACGAGGGTATCGGCGTGATCGGCCTTGAAACCGGTTCCGCCTATCTGGTCTCTGAAATCGCCTCGCCGAAATCACGCGCGGTCGAGATCGTCGCCATCGCGGGGCAAATACCCTCCGCAACCGACACGCCGCAAAGCACTCCCGGCTCCGGCGACATGGAAACCGCTTTTGAGTTACCCTTGGATGTCGAAGCCTTCCCCGTTCTGAAATCGCATGTCATCAAGGGACACGCCGTGGTGCCTGCCGCGCTCATAATGGAGTGGATGGCGCAAGCGGCGGTTCAGCTGAATCCCGGACTGCGTTTTCACGGCCTGGACAGTTTTCAGGTCTGCAAAGGCATCCGCTTGTTGAGTGGAGAGACCCATACCGTTGTTGTACGTGTGGCCAAGGCGGAGGAACAGGGCGGGCTCTACCTCGTGCACGCCGAGCTGCGCGGCAACGAGGGCGATATCCTGCATGGCAACGCGACCGTCGTGCTGGCCCATGAACTACCCGCCGGACAGGCCGCACTAAGTGCCTCGCCCTTGCCCGGTGCTTTTTTTGATCACGGCGAAATCTACGAGGAGGGTTACCTCTTTCACGGGCCGGCCCTGCAAAGCCTCTCCGGCGTGGAGGAAGGTCCCGGAGATTATATCGCGGCCACCATCGCCGCCGCGCCCGCGCCCGCACAATGGATTGCAAAGCCTCTGCGCGGAGCCTGGCTGTCCGACCCGCTCGCGCTCGACACCTGTTTCCAGATGATGAGCTTGTACAGCCGTCACCGGCACGGGGCCTCGTCGCTGCCCTCGAATTTGCGGTCCTACCGACAATTCGCGCGCCGTTTCCCGCAAGGCGGGGTGCGCATTGTGGCGCAGGTCGGTGATCAAAACAAGCGGCACGCGGTGGCAACCATCGAGTTTTTCGATCCCAAGTCGGGCGCACTGGTGGCGCGTATCGATGGCTTTGAATGCACCGCAGCCACCTCGTTGAACGAGGCGTTCCGGGACAACCTCCTGCTCGAATCCAGCGTTGCAAAGACGGGAGGCCGTTAATCGTGCACCGCCCCTATTCCATCGCGGTTGTCGGTCTGGGCGGGGTTTTCCCCGGCGCACGCGATCTCGACCATTTCTGGAGCAACGTGGAAGCGGGTGTGGACACGGTGCGCGAAGCGCCGGAAGGTCGCTGGCAGGTGCGGCCCGAGTCCGTTTTCGATCCCAATGTCGGGGCCTTGGACCGCGTCTACAGCACACGCGGCTACTTTCTCGATCCCGACACGCTTGCACTTGATCTCGACCGGCTCAATATCGCCGCCGACCTCGTCGAGGCACTCGACCCCTTGTATCGCGTTCTGCTCTGCGCCGGGCAACGCGCCTTCGACGATGCCAGCGTGCAAGGCTGGGGTCTCGAACGCGCGGGCGTGGTAATCGGCAACCTCGCGCTGCCCACCGAACGCGCCGCCGCGCTCGCCCAAGAAATTCTGGGGCGCACCTTCGAAGAGCGACTGCTGGGCGAAAGTTCACGCGGGGAAAAAATCCACCCCTTAAACCGCTTTGTCACGGGGCTGCCTTCGGGTGTGCTCGCCAAGGCCTTGGGATTGGGTGGTGGCGCACAGGCACTGGACGCGGCGTGTGCCTCGTCGCTCTACGCCATCAAAATCGCGATGGACAAGCTGGAGCGAGGCGAATGCGATGTGATGTTCGCGGGTGGTGTGGCGCGACCTGATCCGCTGTACACACAAATGGGTTTCTCCCAACTTCGCGCCTTGTCCCCCTCGGGCAAATGCTCGCCCTTCGACGAAAGTGGCGATGGACTGCTGGTGGGCGAGGGTGCCGGGCTGCTCGTACTCAAACGCCTCGAGGACGCGGTGCGCGATGGCAATCGCATTCGTGGCGTCATCCGGGGTGCGGGATTGTCGAACGATGTCGGCGGCCGTTTGCTCGCGCCGACCTCTGAAGGGCAGTTGCGCGCCATGCGTGCGGCCTATGCCATGGCTGGATGGGATGCCCGGGAACTTGGGCTCATCGAGTGCCATGCCACCGGCACACCAGTCGGAGATGCCGTCGAATTCGAGAGCCTCAAGACCCTGTGGGGCACGGACGGCTGGACACCGGGGCAGTGCGTGTTGAGTTCGGTGAAGTCGAACGTCGGCCACCTCCTGACTGCGGCGGGGGCTGCAGCGTCCATCAAGACCATCTTTGCGCTTGAACGCCAAACCCTGCCGCCCACCGCAAATTTCCAGCACGCGCCCGAAGCCTTCGGTCTCGAAGGAAGTCCCTTTGACGTGCTTCGCACTGCCCGACCTTGGGCCGAACCCGCCGGTGGCGGTCCGCGCAAAGCGGCGGCGAGTGCCTTTGGTTTTGGCGGCATCAATGCGCATGTGCTTTTCGAGGAATGGCGCGGTCCGGGCAAGACCGTGATATCGATGCCGCGCCCCTCGGACGAAGCCGCCCCAGCCGTGGCCATCGTAGGCATGGATGCGCATTTCGGGCCGTGGGCCTCACTCCGCGCCTTCCAGGAGCGCGTGCTTGGCGGGCAGGAATACGAAGAACCGCGCATGCCCAAGCATTGGTGGGGCGTCGAGGAAAGCGCGTGGTATCGCCGCGAATTCGCCGGACACACCCCTCCGCGCGGCTTCTACCTGGGCGAGGCGCGGGTCCCTCTCAGCCGTTTCCGCATTCCGCCGAAAGAACTCGAGGAGATGTTGCCGCAGCAACTGGTCATGCTCCGGGTGGCGGCCAATGCGTGGGACGATGCGGGCATGAGCACGGAGAACAACCCGCGCGCGGGTGCGTTCATCGGGCTGGGCCTCGATCTCAACACCACCAACTTTAACGTCCGCTGGGCCATCGAAAAGAATGCCAAGCAATGGGCCAGACAACTCGATCTGCGCCTGAGCGATGGCGAGTTTCACGAATGGGTTCGCGCGTTGCGCGATGCCGCCGGGCCAGCACTCTCGGCAAACAGGGTCATGGGCGCGCTGGGCAGCATTGCCGCCAGTCGCGTGGCGCGGGAATTGCGTCTGGGCGGTTCAAGCTACGCCGTGTCCAGCGAGGAGAACTCCGGCCTGCACGCGCTGGAAAATGCCGTGCGTGCCTTGCAGCGGGGCGAACTCGATGCCGCCCTCGTGGGCGCGGTGGATCTCGCCGGTGATGTGCGTGCCGCGATGGCAGACGATCAACGGCGGCGCTTTACCACCTCCGATCGCGCGCGACCCTTTGATCCGGCGGCGGATGGGCCCCTTGAAGGCGAGGGCGCGGCCGCGCTGGTGCTCAAGCGTCTGGACGATGCCGTGCGTGATGGCGACCGGATTTATGCGGTGGTGCGCGGCTTGGGCATGGCCACGGGCGGTGACGCAGATACACCGCAGCCCTCCGCCAAAACGTATCGACAGGCTCTGGAACGTGCCTACGCCGATGCCCACGTCGATCCGCTCACCGTGGGCTACCTCGTGGCCAACGCCAGCGCCGTACCGGAAGAAGACGCATTGGAAGCCCATGAGCTTGAGGCGTTTTTCGCGACCGCCCCCGACACCGACACACGGTGCGCAATCGGGGCGGTGGTATCGGATGCGGGCCATGCGGGCGCAGCCTCCGGTCTCGCTTCGGTCCTGAAGGCTTGCCTGTGTCTCTACCAGGAAATCATTCCCGCCTTGCGCAACACCGCAGACACAGGCGGCCATTTTACCGCGCCGGGCACGCGCCTATATGTGCCGCAACATCCGCAATACTGGTTGCATGACCGCGCCGACGGCCCACGCCGGGCCGGGGCGAGTTCAATAGACGCGGGCGGTTCCGTGCTGCATGTCGTGCTTGAAGGCATGGCCTCGGCGACCGAGCGCAGCCTCGAAGTCGCACGCCTGCAACCGCTGGGCGCACTGCATGAGGCCGTCTTTGTCGTGGAGGGCACCACCCCGCGCGAATTGCTTGACGCGTTGGCGCTGCTCCAGACCTTTGTGGGCAATGCACCCGAACACAACATTGAGGCCGTGGCGCGACGGTGGTGGCGGGAACATCGGGGTCCTTCGGGCAAGGAACACATCGTGGCGGTGGCTGCGCGTGGCGTCGCGGAGCTGCTCGAACAGATTGTCCTCGTGCGCGAGCACATCGAGGCCGATCCCCTCCGCCCCATCAACGCGCCCGGTTCCTTGCGGCTTGAACCCTCCGTGAAAGACCGTGTCTTTTACGATCCGAAGAGCCCGTGTCGGGGACGCAAGGTCGCCTTCGTTTTCCCCGGATCGGGCAACCACTATATCGACATGGGTCGCGATTTGTTCGTGCGCTGGCCGGAAATTCTTCGGCATCAGGACACCGACAACCGATATCTCCGCAGCCAGTTCCAGCCCGACGCCTTCTGGAATGTGGAATCCATCGAACCGACCCACAAGAACCACAAGACCACCATTTTCGGTCAGGTGGCCCTCGGTGCAGCGGTCAGCGATTTGACCCGCCGCGCGGGCATCGAGCCGGAGGCGGTGATCGGCTACAGCCTCGGCGAGACGGCGGGACTCTTTGCGCTCGGTGCCTGGAACGGCCGCGACGAGATGCTGGGGCGGATCAACGCGTCGAATCTCTTCACCACGAAGCTCGCGGGCGACTACGAAGCCGCGCGCAAGATGTGGGGACTGCCCAAACACGAGGCGGTGGACTGGGTGCTCGGGGTGATCGACCGGCCCATGAAGGTCGCCAAGCGCGCCCTCAAAAACCGCAAGAAAGTCTACGGTCTCATCGCGAACACTTTGCAGGAAACGGTGATCGGTGGCGACCGCAAAGCGGTCGAACGGCTGATTACCAATCTCGAATGCCAGTTCATCCCCATCCAGGGCGTTACCTCGGTGCATTGTGAAATTGTGAAGGCCGTCGAAAAACCGTATCACGACCTGCATCTCATGGACACCACGCCACCCCCCGGCGTCCAATTTTACAGCGGCGCATGGGGTCGAGCCTACGAAGTCACCCGAGAAACCGCTGCGGATTCCATCCTGGCCCAGGCGATTGTCGGCGTGGACTGGCCCGCCGTGATCGAATCCGCCTATGACGACGGGGTGCGCATCTTCATCGAGCTTGGCCCCGGCAATTCCTGCACGCGCATGATTTCCAAAATCCTCGATGACCGCCCGCATCTCGCCCGTTCGATTTGCTACGCGGGGCAGGACAGTCCGTCTCTTTTTCTCCGCGCGCTGGCGCAGTGGGCTGCGGAATACGTTCCCGTCAATCTCGAGTTTTTGTATGGTCGCGATTCGCGAGCCATCGACCACCATTTGCACGGCCAGCCAGAGGGCCCGAGCGTCTCCGCCCCCATCGGCGGCGCTCCCTTCAATCCGCCCCGACCCGAGTCGCAGGAGTGGCCCGAATCCGTGCAGGAAGAAACGCCTGAGCCGCTCTTTTCCCCGTCTGAGTCGACGGTAACGGAATTCGCGCCGGAGACTCCGGCGGAAATGCCCGCGCCGGTATCCACAGCGGCGACACTGTCCGTGGCCGATGTTTTTTCATCGGGTATGGCCGCTAACTTGGTGGCACAACTCCACGAGACGGGACTTGCGAAGGCAGCCGCGCATGAGCACTATCTCGCCTTCTCCACGCAGCTCACCGACCTTTACGCCGAGACGGTGCGCCACCAAATGGACCTGCTGGCGGCGCTGCAAAGCGGCGGTGTGACCATACCGGTGCGCGAAACACAGTCCCCAAGCCCCGAGCTTCCCTCGCGCGCAACGAGTCGTGTTCCGGTCGCCTTTGATCGCGATATGTGCATGGAATTCGCCATCGGCACTCTCGCCCAGATGCTGGGGCCGGCCTTTGCAGAAGTGGACACCTATCCGACCCGCGTCCGGCTGCCCGATGAGCCGCTCATGCTGGTCGATCGCATTGTGGAAGTCGAAGGCGCGCCCTGCTCGATGCAACCCGGTCGCGTGGTCACGGAACACGATGTCCTGCGGGATGGCTGGTATCTCGATGGCGGGCGCATTCCTGCGTGTATCGCCATTGAAGCCGGACAGGCCGACCTTTTCCTCTCCGGCTACATGGGTATCGACTTCGAGACCAAGGGCAAGTCGATGTACCGCTTGCTCGATGCTGCCGTCACGTTCTATCGCGGGCTGCCCAAACCGGGCGAAGTCATTCGCTATGACATCCGCATCGAGCGATTCTTCCGCCATGGCAACCCGTGGTTCTTCCATTTTCAGTTTGACGGTTCCGTGAATGGCGAACTGCTGCTCAGCATGCGCCAGGGCTGTGCGGGTTTCTTCACGATGGCCGAACTCGCCGCTGGACAGGGCGTCACCGAGTCCAAGCTGGAACGAACGCCTGCGCAGGGCAAGCGATCTGCCGATTGGCGTGAACTCGTCCTCATGGCCGCGGAAAGTTACACCAAGGAACAGTTGCAGGCCCTGCGACACGGCGATCTGGCCGGATGCTTCGGCCCCGCCTTTGCCTCAATCTCCCTGCGCAATCCGCTGACCCTGCCCGATGGCCGCATGAATGTCGTGCACCGCATCACGAAGCTCGACCCCACCGGCGGCCGCTACGGACTAGGTGTTATCTTGGGCGAAATGGATGTGCATCCCGACGATTGGTTCCTCACCTGTCACTTTGTCGATGACATGGTTATGCCCGGCACCCTCATGTACGAATGCTGCCTTCACACCTTCCGCGTCTTCCTCATGCGCATGGGATGGCTCGGAGAAACGGGGCAGGCAGCCTGGGAACCCGTGCCCGGGGTCGCCAGCCGACTCAAATGTCGCGGCCAGGTTCTGCAAAGCACCAAGGTCGTGGTCTACGAGGCCATCATCAAGGAAATCGGCTATCGGCCCGAGCCTTATGCCATCGCCGACGCCAAAATGTACGCCGACGGCAAGCCCATCGTCGCCATCACCGACATGTGCCTCCAGCTCTCTGGCCAAACCCGCGAAGGCGTGGAGGCCCTGTGGGCCAACGCGGTCTCCGGAAAGCAGCTGGATACAGCACATACCGATCCCTTGTTTTCCTACGAGCGCATCCTTGAATTCGCCGATGGCACGCCCTCGAAATCCTATGGCGACCGATACGCGCCCTTTGACTCCGGCGAACGCCGGTTGGCACGTCTGCCCCGTCCGCCCTACCTCATGCTTAGTCGAATCGTGGAGATTCAGGCCGAGGCCTGGAAGATGGTCTCCGGCAGTGCGGCGGAAGCCCAATACGATGTGCCCGCCGATGCGTGGTACTTCGCATCGAATCGTCAGCCGGTCATGCCCTACGCGCAACTCCTCGAGTTCGGCCTGCAATCCTGCGGGTGGCTCGCGGCATACATGGGTTCCGCCCTCTACAGCGAAACGGACGTGAAGTTCCGCAACCTGGGCGGCAAGGGCATACAGCATCGCAATGTCCTCCCCGACGCAGGAACCATCACCACCAAAGTCCGCGCCACCAACGTGTCCCGCTCCGGCGGCATGATCATCCAGAACTACACCATGCGCATCGAATCCGCAGAGGGCCTCGTTTACGAAGGCACCACCTACTTCGGCTTCTTCTCCGAGCAGGCACTCGCCGAACAAATCGGTGTGCGCGATGCCGCGCGTTATCTCCCCGATCCGGAGGAAAGTGCCAACGCCCGCGCTTTCGACTATCCCGCCGATCCGCCCTTCCCCGATGCCACCATGCGCATGCTCGACCGCATCGATGCCTGGATCCCTGAAGGCGGCCCGGCGAAACTGGGCTATATCCGAGGCTCTAAAACCGTCAACCCCGACGAATGGTTCTTCCATGCGCATTTCTACCAGGATCCCGTGTGGCCCGGCTCCCTGGGTCTGGAGGCCTTCCTCCAACTGCTCAAAGTAGCCGCCCAAGAGCGCTGGGGACTCAGTCCCGACACCCTCATCGAAGCCGTAGCCCTGGGCGAGGAACACGAGTGGATCTACCGGGGCCAGGTTGTCCCGACCAGCAGGGAAGTCACCGTGGAAGCCGTCATTACCGAAGCCAACGACACCGACAAACGCCTCCGCGCGGACGGTTTCCTTCTCGTAGATGGCTTGGTCATCTACGAGATGCGACGATTCGCGGTGAGGGTACAGCAAGGGTGAGCTTGTCTTCAGATTGATTTTCTGATAGAACAGACGGAGAATGCCTAGAATGAATCCGCAGTTTACAAACGTAAAGGCATGCGATGAAGTCAGAGGGCAAGAGCAGTCGACCTTGGACACGTGCTGAGCTGATACTTGCAATCAGTTTATACTGCAAGACGCCCTTCGGCCGAATGCATATGCGCAATCCTGACATCATTGCTCTGGCCGAAGAGATCGACCGAACCCCGGGGTCGATTAGTTATAAGCTAGCCAATTTGGCAAGCATTGACGAATCCATTCACCAGAAGGGGGCCGCGAATGCGAGCAGGCTTGACCGCGAAGTCTGGATCGAATTCTTTGAGCATCCAAATATTATGGCCCTTGTAAATGAGGCCTATTTCACCGCAATAAACACTCCCATTACAGCCGTGACTCCCTCAATCGACGATGTTGTCCGGCCAGGGCTGACCAAGAATTCTGTGGTCAAGATTCGAACCAATCAGGACTTCTTCCGCCGAATGATTTTGACCTCCTATAACAATGTCTGCTGCATAACCGGCATCGGGAGCACCGAACTTCTAAACGCAAGCCATATTATTCCATGGGCCCACAATACCAAGACCCGAATGAATCCAACCAATGGTCTTTGCTTAAATGCACTGCATGACCGCGCCTTTGATCGGGGCCTATTGTCGATCGATGATGCCTATAAAGTCATTATTGCAGACAAGGTCAAACATCCCCTACTCCGTCAGTATCACGGGCAGCCAATCCATCTTCCCGAGCGATTCATTCCTGACCAACGATTCCTAAGCTATCATCGCGAGCATATATTCATAGACCGTTGACGCTCAAATCGTCCTTCTTCCCCCCCATCCGCTAGCCATTATACCCCCAATCCTCAATGCCAAGGCCTGCGTGTGCCTCCGGTTTGCCCTGCCCTCTCGGGTTTCCTAGCTCCGTGAACCTGCGCTATACTGCGGGTGTTCGCTTTGTGCGCACGCCCTGTCCTCCGCCGCGCACGATGCAAACATTTGGATGGTCACGCAACCCATTGGCCTTTGACCGCGCGCGTGCAGACACACTGCATACAGCGCATTCCGCGAAGGAGACCCCATGTCGCAACAAAATGCCTCTGACAACAACCTCAGCCCCACACGGCGTGATTTCCTGAAAAACTCCGCCGTGCTGACCTCGGCCGCGATGGCCGGATCACATGTGCTCGCGCAGAACGCCCGTGCCGCCGGAACCGACCTCATCAGGGTCGGCATGATTGGATGCGGTGGCCGAAATACGGGCGCGGCCGCAGAGGCACTGACCGCCGACCCGGGCGCACGCTTGGTCGCTATGTGCGACATCCTGATGGATCGGGTAAAAACACGCCGGGATCGCCTTCGCGAACAAAAGAAGGGCCAGGTGCTGGTTGACGATGACCACTGCTTTTCAGGATTTGACGGCTACAAGCATGTCATTGAATCCTCCGATGTTGTACTCATCGCCAATGCCGCGAAATTCCATCCTTTCCACGCCATGGCCGCTCTCCAGGCGGGCAAGCATGTCTTCGTCGAAAAACCCCACGGCGTGGATCCCGCCGGTATCAAGCTGATGCAACAGGCTGCGGAGGTCGCCAAAGAAAAAAAGCTGTGCCTGGTTTCGGGACTCCACAGTCGGCATCACGTGGGATACGCAGAGACCATTCAGCGCATACACGACGGAGCCATTGGCGAGGTGATCGCCATCGAAGAAAACTTTCTGCGCCCTCCGTATGTGGTCATTGACCGCGCCCCCGGCCTTACCGAACTCGAGTGGCAATGCAGCACACAGTATCATTTCCGCTGGCTTTCAGGCGACGATGTGCCCCAATCACTCGTCCATAATCTCGATCGTGCCAGTTGGGTGCTCAAAAACGCCGCACCCCTCAAGTGTCACGGCCTCGGTGGCCGCTCATCCATGACCGCCCCGATTTATGGTGATGTCTTTGACCATCATTCCGTGGTGTACGAGATGGAAAACGGTGTGCGGATATACGCCCTGTGCCGCACGACCGAAGGATGCTACAACGAAGCCTCCAGCACGGTATTTGGAACCAAGGGCAAGGCCTCCATTCTAAATACCCGCATTTGGGGTGAAAAAGAATGGGAGTGGAAAGGGAATTGCAATCCCTACCAGGTCGAGCACGACGAGCTCTTTAAGGCCATCCGGGCTGGCGAACCCATCAACAATGGGGATTTCATGGCCCGTAGCACCATGATCGGCATCATGGGCCAGTTTTCCTGTTATACCGGCGAAGAGATCACCTGGGAGCGGATTAACAAGTCCAACTTTGCCTACCCGCCAAAACCGGAAGACTGCCATGACGGCATGGAGCCCCCCGTCCTACCCGAGGCCAATGGTAGCTACCCGACCCTTAAGCCCGGATACACACGCCTGCTCGAGGCCTGAGGCAGAACCAATACAAAGGCACCATCATCGACTGCACACACTGAGCGCCAGCAGAAGCTGACCGCCGTAATAGAGAGGCAGACCCCAAAGCCCGTTAACGAAACCGGGTGCGACAAATCGGTCGCGTGCCACCGTGATGTCTGACAGATAAAACATCGTCGCTCCGACAAGGATGATCCAGCGGCCCTCGGCCCAGGCCGCTCCGGCGGAGCAGACCACCATGACCGAAATCACGGCGATATACGCAACGACGGGCCCGCGCATTTTCGCGTCCAAGTGGGGCCAAAGCCAGGGAACGACCACCATGGCCGCCACACTGCAACACAGGGCCGCCACACCCGATGCAATGACAAGGCAGGGCCCCGATGCAAACGCAAGGGTGTAGCTGAGGTGCGCCAGCAGAAAACTCACCAAACCCGCCAGAAACGCTGCTCGATGTTTCGACAGCAGAAAGACATCGCCAAACCAGGAGAAAACGAGAGCCAATAGAACGAGCAGGCCATACCGCGAGGCCAGACCCCCGGCGCACACTCCAGTCATAACGAACCCCGTCGAGGCAATAATCTTGAATAGTGCTTTTCCACGGCGAAGACCCGCTTTCTCGGCCATCAGCAGGCACAGCAACCCACCAATGGATACCCCAACCCACAAACTCGTGCTACCAGGGTAAGTCATAAGAAACCTTGCCAACGCTCAGGCGTTGAGGGTCTGAAGATACGCGACACTTTGCTGAGTAAGCGCCCAGCTCTGCTCGACGAAGTAATTCTTTACCCCGCCTTCTTTTGCTGCGCCAAAGGTCTTCACCCAGTCAATGCTGCCCTTACCAAGCGCAACCTGGGGACGCTCTTCATCACCCGCGCCAGCAGGAATATTCAGGTCGATATCCTGCAAGTGCATCGAGAAGAATCGGCCCGGATATTTGTGGAAATAGTCAGCCGCCACAAAACCCGCCGTAATGGTCGACATCTGAAACTGAAACTTGACCAGCACCGGATCAAGTAAATCGAGCAACAAATCGTAGGTGCGCTTCCCCTCCACGATCGACATCTCGAAGCCTTCATTGTGCAATCCCTGCTGCAGACCCGCCTTCGCACTCACAGCCGCAATTTCATTGTACTCCGCTGCCGCCTTCTTTACCTGTTCAAGGCTCGGGTGATTCCCCCCGTTGCCATCACCCAGGCTCGCAGTAATGATCTGCTTGACACCAACAGCATGGGCCCACTCGAGCGATTTCCCCGGGGTCTTGCGCAACTCGTCCATGGTAAAGTGTGAGCTTTGACATCCCAATCCATGGTCATTCAGAATCTTCTTAACCTCTTTCCCGTTCGTGAGCGAGGAAAACTCTTCCCCATAACCTAGGGGCGAACATAGCTCTAGCTCACGCACACCGATACCCGCAATGTTCTTTGCAAAAGCGGGGAAATCCTTGAGCAGTGAACGCATCGGCCAGACCTGACTGCCGATTGCCTGTCCCAAGGGCCCCGCACCGACAGCCACACACTGCGGAGCGATGCCCAAAGCCGTCAGGGCGGCACCGCTAGACCACAAAAAGCCGCGCCGTGAAATAGTACCGGAATGTGAAGCCTTGCCGATCATGAGAACCTCCAGAAACCCGGGTTGAGATCATGCCTGCCACGAAGAGCGTATGCCAAGCCTATCAAATGGAATCAGGGTTTTGTCAAGCACCCGTCGAGCAAAAATCAGCGCCCAAGGGGCATATCGAAAAAATGGTATCGCGCGAAACAGTCCAGCGGTCATCCCGAGCGTGGAACTATGAACCAAGTCCGCACTCCCGCCACCCCCGCCCCCTGCGCTATACTAGGGTCTGGAACTCCGGCCACACAGGAACACTTGCCTTGGACATACCGCCCAAACTCGATGCACTGGAACTCGCCGCCATTCTTGATACGATGGCGGACGGGGTCTTTGTGGTGAATGCCGCTCGTGAGGTGCGGCGCTGGAACCGTTCGATGGAACGCCTGACGGGGTATTCCGCTGGGGAGGCCGTTGGAAAGCCCTGCGGTGTGTTCACTTGGCTGGAGGGGAGCGAGGATGAGGAGAAAGAGGGTATGTATTGCCGCCTCTTTGCCGAGGGGAGCATGGACCGATGCGAGTTGACGGTGCGCTGCAAGGATGGGTCGGCTCTGCCGGTATTGGTGAGCGCCAGGGTGCTGCTGGCCCCTGAGGGAAGTCCCCATGGGGCGGTGGTGACGGTCACTGACATCTCCACGCTGAAACGCCTGGAAACAGAAGTGACCCAATTGCGCCGCGAGGTGGAGGAGCGCTACCGGTTTCACAATATCGTGGGGAAAAGCCCGGCCATGCGCCAAGTCTACCATCTGGTGGAATTGGCGGCGGCTTCCGAGGCAACGGTGCTGGTGCGAGGCGAAACCGGCACCGGCAAAGAACTCGTGGCGAAGGCTATTCATTTTCACAGCCCCCGCAAAGATGGCCCGCTGGTGAGTGTACACTGCTCGGCCCTTTCCGAGACACTCGTAGAGAGCGAACTCTTCGGGCATGTGCGCGGTTCCTTTACCGGGGCGGTGAAGGATCAGATTGGCCGTTTCGAGCGTGCCGATGGCGGCACGATTTTTCTCGATGAAATCGGCGAGATCCCGCTTTCAGTTCAGGTGAAGTTGTTGCGGGTGATTCAGGAGCGCGAAATCGAGCGCATCGGCGAATCCCAAGCACGCAAGGTGGATGTGCGCATCATCGCCGCCACCCACCGTGACCTGCGAAAGCAGGTGGAGTCCGGCCAATTTCGCGAAGACCTCTTCTATCGCCTCAACGTCTTCCCGCTCTATCTGCCCCCCCTGCGCGAGCGCCAGGAAGACATCGCGCCGCTGGTGGCCCATTTTGTGGAAAAGTACCGGGCTCGGACGCAGAAAAACCTCTCCGGCGTGACGCCCGACGCGATGCGGATGATTATGGACTATTGCTGGCCGGGCAATGTGCGAGAGCTGGAAAACGCGATCGAGCATGCCTTTGTGGCCTGTGGCGAGGGTGAGATTGGCGCACTGGATCTTCCGCTGGAACTCCGACGAACGGATATTCGGGACCGCATCTGCGAAAGAAGGACGGCGCACCCCCGGGAAACCCCACCCCGCAAACCGGTGCACCGCCCAGCCACCAAGGAAGAGATTGTGGCCATGCTCCAAGACTGCGAATGGAACAAGGCGGAAGCCGCCCGCCGTCTCGGCATCACGCGAACCCAGGTCTGGCGGCGCATGGTGCAGCTGGGGATTCCCCTGGACCCGCCGGGTTGAGGGCATCGCAGGAACCGCACCAGCCGCCGAACAGTGCTGCATTCAGAAGGCCTCAGACCGCAACCGGCACATCAACAAACACAGGCTCACTGCTTGGTTCTGGAATCGGGTCACCATATTCCCGCATGACTTCCAGATGTCCCTCGATGGCTTCCCGAATGCCAGCCAACGTGTCTGCGAAACTATTCCCGGCACTCGTGCAACCGGGTAAGTCCGGAACATACGCGCAAAAACTATCGGTGCCCTTTTCAATAATGACGAGGTACTTCATTCGTTCTGTAGTCCTCCAGTCTCCATAATGGAATTATCTTTCATGCGCACCATATTGCCCAAGCGACCACGCTGCGAGTCCTATCTTGGCACGCAACGTGCTTTCTTCTTGGGGTGCTCAATCCGGAGCACAATGGAAGAAGGAGTTCTCTTATGAATGTTGAACGGTACTTGCGACTGATAGCCGGGGCGATTGTTGTTGCCACGGCCGTGTTGGCGGCATTTCATAGCCCCTATTGGCTTCTCTTTACGGGTTTTGTGGGATTGAATCTGGTGCAGTCCGCTTTCACCAACTGGTGTCCCATGATGACTTTCCTGAGAAAACTGGGCGTTCCCGATGCGCACAACGCAACGCTACCGTAACGCAACATTAACGGTCAAGCGCAACGGATTCGACACCACCTCTGCCCAGTCCAATTGCGAATTGTTGGTGTTTTCGCCAGAATAGCGGTTTGGCATCGGTCTTGCGATGCGATATAGGAAAAGGAGCCTGGGAATGACCAAATATGTGATAGCGGTAGTAATCGGTGGTGCGATTGGTGCATGGATGGGTTCGCGTGGAACCTGCGAGACCGGTGCCTGCCCGTTGACCTCGAATCCCTATGCAGGCGCTCTCTATGGAGCCGTGTTGGGTTTCTTTCTGGCCTCAACATTTGGAACAGGGACGCCATCCGCGTCCACGGAGGGAAAGAGTATGAGTAGCACGACAAATGTGGCGATCACGGAGATCAAAAACCGGGAAGCCTTCAAGCTGGATGTGCTGAATGCGCCCGTGCCGGTGCTGGTGGATCTGTGGGCCCCTTGGTGCGGACCCTGCCGTAGTCAGATGCCGATTGTGGAGCAACTGGCGGGACAGACCGGCGAGAAGGCGCGTGTGGTCAAAGTGAATGTGGATGAAGCCGGCGATGTCGCCACGGATTTGGATGTGAATTCGATCCCCACTTTGATAGTATTCAAGAATGGAAAAGAAACGGCTCGTTTTGTGGGCGTGCAGTCTGCGGATACGTTGTCGCGTGCCCTCGGGTTGCAGTAAGGAATCCATGATGAAATCCTCCGTCCTCTGGATCGCAACGATATTCCTGTCGGGTATGCTCACCGCCTGTGGTCGCGCCCCGGAAATCCCTCCCGCTGCCACGGCCGCACCCGAAGTCAAAGCACCGGTAGCGATAGTGGAACAGCGCACCGTGCAATCGCCGTATGAAGCGGTGGGCACGGTTCACGCCAAGGTGAGCAGCACGATCCAAAGCAAGGTGCTGGGGCATGTGCTGGCGGTGCATGTGCACGAGGGCAGCGTGGTGGAGGCGGGTCAGACGCTGATCGAGGTCGATGCGCGGGAAGCGGATTCGCAGGTAAAGCGGGCGGAGAGCGCGCTGCGTGAAGCGCAGGAAATGCGTCAGGAAACGGACAAGATGGCTCAGGCCGCGCTGCACGAAAAGACGGCGGCCGAGGCTGGCAAAGAACTTGCCGCCGCCACCTTCGATCGGCAGCAGCGTTTGCTGGCGAGCAAGGCGGTCAGCCGCCAGGCCTATGAGGAAGCCGAAACCCGTCTGAAAGAAGCAACGGCCGATGCATCGCGCGCAAACGAGATGATGCTGTCGCTCCAGGCCAAGCGCGCCGAGGCCGATGCCCGTATTGAACAGGCCAACGCCGAACTCACCCAAACCAAAACCCTCCTGAGTTTTTCCTCGTTGACCGCGCCCTTTGCGGGCGTGGTGACCAGCAAGACCGTCGAAGTGGGGAACCTGGCTGCACCGGGCAGCCCGCTCTTAGTAGTGGAAGATCCAAAACAGTACCGGTTTGAAGCGCAGGTGGATGCCGAACATGCGCGCAACATCGCGCTCGGCCTGAAAACACCGGTACTGCTTGATGCGTTTGACGGCGGGGAACTGACCGGCACCGTGTCGGAACTGGTGCCCATTGCGGACACGGCCAGCCGCACCTTTGTGGTGAAAATCGACCTGCCAGCGGAAGCCGCCGTGCGCTCCGGAACGTTTGGCCGGGCGCGTTTTGATACGGCGGGCCGAACCGCACTCATGATACCGGCGAACGCGCTGTTCCACCGGGGACAATTGACCGGTGTCTATGCCGTAGGCGAAGGGAGTATCGCGCGGCTGCGCCTGATCACGGCGGGGAAAACCCACGGGGCTGACATCGAAGTCTTGAGCGGTCTGGAAGCAGGGGAAACAATCGTGGTGGACAAGACCGCGCAGGTCGTCGATGGCGCGGTGGTGCGCCCCGAATAGTCACCGTTACAAGGCTTCTCACTGCGTTCGAAATGACACGTGGGGGAGAGGCGATGCAAGAATCGGAATAGGAGTCCGAATGACTGAGCACTTTGGCATAGCCGGTAAAATCACCCGGGCTTTCATTGACAGCAAGCTGACACCGCTCGTGGTGGGCGCGTCCATTCTGCTGGGTATCGGTGCCATCCTCCTGCTACCGCGCGAGGAGGAACCGCAGATCATCGTGCCGATGATCGATGTCTTCGTGCAGATGCCAGGGGCTGGCGCGAAAGAAGTGGAAGAGCGCGTGACCAAGCCCATGGAGAAATTGCTGTGGGAAATCCCCGGGGTGGAATACATCTACTCGACCTCGAGTCCCGGCCAGTCCATGGCCATTGTCCGCTTCCTCGTGGGCACGCCTGAAGAGGACGCCATCGTCCGGCTCAACCAGAAAATGTTCGCGAATTTTGATCTCATTCCCCCGGGTGCCAGCCAGCCCCTGATCAAACCGCGCGCGATTGACGATGTCCCCATCCTCGCATTGACCCTGTCGAGCAAACGCTATGACCATTACATGTTGCGCCGCGTGGGGGCGCAACTGCATGACGCCATCAAGGAGGTTCCCGACGTTTCCGAGGTAAAGGTCATCGGCGGACAGCGGCGTCAGGTGCGGGTTGTTCCGGACAAGACAAAGTTGGCAGCGCATCAGCTCACGCTGGGAGGCATCGTTGCGAAGCTCACGAGCGCCAACTCGCGGGCGCAATCCGGCAGCTTTGCATTGGAAAACCAGGAGTTTCTCGTAGAGACCGGCGGTTTTCTGGAGAGTGCCGAAGCGGTGGGCAATGTGGTTGCGGGGGTATATGAACAGCGGCCCGTGTACCTGCGCGATGTGGCGGAGATTATCGACGGCCCCGAAGAACCCGCGAACTACGTCTTTCAGGGAACCGGGCCCTCCGATCAATACAGCCAGCGACTCGGCGAGGCACCCGGAACCGAAAATTCGCTGGAAGGGGTGAACCCGGCCGTTACAATCTCGGTCGCCAAGCGCAAGGGCACAAACGCGATTGTGGTGGCGGATCAGGTACTGGAAAAGGTGCGCGCCTTGCAGGGCATTGTGATACCCAAGGATGTGACGGTAACCATCTCGCGCAACTACGGCGAGACGGCGGCAGAGAAATCGAACGAACTGCTGTACCACATGGGGCTGGCGATCCTGTCGGTTTCACTCTTGATCGCCTTCACCCTGGGCTGGCGCGAATCAGGCACGGTCGGCATTGCCATCCCGGTGACTTTGGCGCTCACGCTCATGGTTTTCTATTTCTACGGCTACACCATCAACCGGGTCACCCTGTTCGCACTCATATTCTCGATTGGCATTTTGGTGGACGACGCGATTGTGGTCGTGGAAAATATCGTGCGGCATTACCACCTGCCAGAAAACAAGGGTCGGCCCGTGCTCTCCATCGCGGTGGAGGCGGTGGACGAAGTGGGTAATCCCACCCTGCTCGCCACGGCGGCGGTGATTGCGGCCATTCTCCCGATGGCCTTTGTGCGCGGGCTTATGGGCCCCTACATGCGTCCCATTCCGGTGGGTGCCTCAGCCGCCATGATCTTTTCGGTCATGGTTTCCTTCGTGGTGACGCCTTGGGCCGCGTATCGCTTGCTCAAATCCAATCAGGAGCACGCCACCTCATCCTGGAATCCCCTGCGCCTCCTGCGCCGCAAGAAAGCGGTTGCAGCACCAAGCCCGATCCACGAACACGCTGAGGGCTGGATGGATCGCCTTTACCGTCATATCATGCGACCACTCGTCACCGTGCCGGTCTTCCGGTATGGTTTCCTCGCCATGGTCGTCATTTTACTGCTGGCGGCGTGTACCCTCGTACCGTTGAACAAAGTCATTGTGAAGATGCTGCCCTTCGACAACAAGAGCGAGTTCCAGGTCATCATCGACATGCCTGAAGGCAGTCCACTGGAAAAGACGGCCGCAGTGACCCGGGAAATCGGAGATTACCTGCGCACTGTCCCCGAGGTGGCCAACTATCAGATGTATATCGGCGCGTCCTCGCCGTATAACTTCAACGGCCTTGTTCGGCACTACTTCCTCCGGGGACATTCCAACGAGGCGGACATTCAGGTGAATCTCGCGCCCAAGGAACACCGTGCAACACAGGGACATGAGCTAGCGAAGCAGGTGCGCACCCCCATCGACGCCATTGCCGCCAAATATGCCGCGCGCGTAAAGATCGCGGAAGTGCCGCCGGGACCGCCCGTCCTACAGACGCTCGTGGCGGAAATCTACGGGCCGGATTATGCCCGGCAACTGGCAATCAGCAAAGAAATTCGCGCCCTTTTCGAGAGTACGGAAGGTGTGGTCGATGTGGACTCCTATGTGGAGGACGACCAGACCAAATTCCAGATTGTGGTTGATCAGGAAAAGGCCGCGCTCAACGGCATTTCTGTGGATCAGGTCAACACCACCGTCAAAGCGGCATTGGACGGTCTGGGGGTCGGCCTTGTCCACCAGCCCGCCGAAAAGGAGGACGTGCCCATCTTCGTGCGCCTCGAACGCGGCGAGCGCTCCGGCATTGACCGCCTCAAAGACATCAAGGTTGCGGGTCGGGACGGCAATCTGGTTGCCCTCGGCGAACTGGTGCATGTGCAGGAAACCGTCCAGGATAAAAGCATCTACCACAAGAACCTGATGCCGGTGACCTATGTGACCGGCGACGTCGGAGGGAAGGCTGAAAGTCCCGTCTACGTCATCTTCGCGCTCATGAAGAAAGTCGCCGCTCTCAAGCTGCCCGAAGGCTACGCGATGGAACAGTATTCAACAACACAGCCTTTCAGCACAGAAAAATTCGCCTTGAAATGGGACGGTGAATGGTTCGTAACCTATGAAGTCTTCCGCGACATGGGCTTGGCATTCGCGGCCGTGCTGGTGCTCATTTTCATTCTCGTGGTTGGATGGTTTCAGTCACTGAAAACGCCTTTTGTCATCATGGCGGCCATCCCGTTTTCCCTGGTGGGTATCCTGCCCGCACATTGGCTCATGGGCGCGTTTTTCACCGCCACATCCATGATCGGTTTTATCGCGGGCGCGGGGATTGTCGTGCGCAATTCGATCATCCTGGTGGATTTCATCGAGCTGCGACTAAAACAGGGAATGCCGCTGGCGGATGCCGTGGTGGACGCCGGGGCCGTGCGTTTTCGCCCCATGCTGCTGACCGCAGCCGCCGTCATTGTGGGCTCCTCCGTCATCCTTTTCGACCCCATCTTTCAGGGACTCGCCATCTCGCTAATGACCGGGGAAGTCGCATCGCTGCTCCTGTCCCGAATGGCAGTGCCGATCCTCTACTACCTCTCACGGATGCGCGAGTTCAAGGCAGCATAGCTGCAAAGCACTTGAATTCAGCGCTCAGGCCCCGGGCACAGGTTGCGGATTCATGGTGGGTCGATTCTCGTCATCGATGACAGCGACGAGTCGCTGGTCTGCGCAAACAAACACCGTGTCGTCCTCCGAATAGACGTGATAGAAAGCAATCTGAATTGCGTCAAGTGTCCGTAGAGGATGGTTCCGCCCATGAACCTGCAAGACGCGCTCCGTTTCATTTACCACCATCGAAGCGAAATGCAGAACCTCATAGCGATCTCGAAGATCCTGCCCAAATCTCGACACTACAGCTTGATAGGCTTGGCCATCCAGCGTCCCCTCGCGCAACTTGCGCATAACCGTAGATAGAAACTCGATTCGGGCAAGTTCCGATATTTGAATCCTATCGCCGCTGTGGTAAATATCCAGAGCGGTTTCCGTCCCGGGCTCCCTGTGGTACAGCTTGACGAGCGCGGAAGTATCAAAATAGCAGGTCATCCCCGTTCAGCCCGGTCCGCAATGATGTCCGCGCTCCAAGGATCTGGATTATCATCGGTCAAACGCAGAACTTCTTCAAGGGCGGGAGCGGGAGCGCGAACGGAATCCTGATGTGGCTCTTTGATTCGCTGAATTTGCTGGATTTGCTCATACAGCAGGACAAGCGCCTCGTTATCAAGACCCTCGATTGAGTCGCATATCGCATCTTTGAGTTTCATTGTCTGTTGTCCGCAGGCAAGGAGTCTCGCGCGCCCGAACAACCGGGCAACAACTCCGCCTATGTAATTATGCCACGCTCACGCGTGCGGATGCACAATGACCTTCATTCCTTCCCTAGACTCCATCGCTTTGAAGGCTTCGTGAATCTGGGTCAAGGGAAAGGTGTGCGTGATGATCGGGTCCACACGAACTTGGCCCCGCTCGATGATTCCCACCGCCATCTCATGATGGCGCGGGGTACTGCCGTGTGAACCGGTCACGAAGCACTCCTTGTAATGGATGGTATTGGACAGCACATTAAGCGGGCGTGTGCCTTTGGCGAGACCACCAAAGAGATTGACAAAGCCGCGATGCGCGACCATCTCGATGGCCTGTTCGTGTGCCTCAACGGATCCGCAGGTGGTCATCACCACATCCGGGCCTTCGCCGCCGGTTTCCTCGAGGCATCTCGCCACAACGTCCTCTTCCTCGGAAGCGATGTAGACATCCGCGCCATACGCTTTGCCAATGGTCATGCGCTTTTTACTGCGTTGCGTGGCGATAATCTTCGCCGCGCCCATATGCCGCGCCAGGTCAATCATCATGCAGCCGATGGGGCCCAGCCCCATAATCACCAGGGTCTTGCCCAAGGAAAATTGGGCCAATTCGAGCCCGTTGATGGCGCAAGCGAGGGGTTCGGCGAGTGCGGCCGCATCAAACCCAATGTTCGAGGAGAAGGGTGTCACCGGGCCTTCTTCCAGCAAGAGACGTGGCAACAACATGTATTGCGTGAATGCGCCGGAAATCTGGTAGCCGACAGCGTAGTTGATGGTGCAGTTGTTCCCCATCCCGTTGCGACACCAGCGGCATTGCCCGCAGGGCACATCCGCGCCCAGCGCGATCCGGTCGCCCTCCTTCACGCGCGTGACATTCTTGCCAACCGCGACAATAACCCCGGCCGCCTCGTGCCCCATGATCGCGGGTGGCGTCACACGTGGGTTCCCATGGTTGAGAATGCGCAGATCAGATCCGCAAATGGCCACCGATTCCACCTTGAGCAAAGCGGAATCATCATCCACGACCGGCATGGGCAGTTCTTGCACGGCCAATCGCCCCAGGTCTTCCAGTACAGCAGCAAGCATGGAATGCATTCTCCTTATCCGTTGCGAAGGGCGAGGCCCTCTTCAATACACTTCCTCGTTTGGGTCACATTGTCCCGCAGCACGCCATCCCGATGAAAAACGCTACTGGTTCCCGCCACCAACAGGTCCGCACCCGCCTCCACCATCTTCGGGATGTGCTCAAAGCTCACATTGCCATCCACCTCAATCGGGATGTCAACACCATGCCGCTGCAGAAAAGCGCGGCATTCTGCAATCTTGCGGAATGCACCCGGCACAAGGGCCTGACCGGCATATCCGGGATTGACCGTCATGATTAGCACAAAGTCGAGACGATCCAGCACATATTCGATGGAGGACAGGGGCGTAGCCGGGTTCAACGCCGCACCCGCACGCATGCCCAGTGAGCGAATGAGCGACAAGGTGCGATCCAAATGCCGGGACGATTCAACATGCACCGACACCCAGTCTGCACCGAAGGTCTTGGCTTGTTGAACAAAAAAATCGTTATCCTCCACCATGAGGTGCACATCGAAGGGCAGATTGGTTAAGGGTCGCAACTGGCGGAAGGTTTCGAAGCCCAGCGGCATGTTCGGCGTGAAACGTGCGTCCATAAGGTCGATGTGCAGCGCATCCACCCCGGCGGATTCAAGCCTCCGCACCGATTCTTCAAGATGGCAAAGATCCGCACACATGAGCGATGCCGAAATACGCACGGTCGTGTTGCGGGTCTCGATGTTCGGCATCAGTTTAGGCTGCACGACCGAAGGCTGCTCGAACACCTCGCGTACATAACGCAACGAATCGCGAAGCGCGGCTTCAAGACGGTTGTCGGTGTAGTCCCGACCAGTCTTGGGGCCCCCAATTTCCAGATAGGCGATTAGATCCTTTCGCGGAAGCTCCTCGGCATGCGCGTGCAGACTATCGCGGATGGTGGCGAGGTCTACGATGCCCTTTGCTCGTTCCGCTTCCGAAAAGCCGAACGTGGAATTGAAAATGGCGTCGGTGTTCTTCAGATGCAGTTCTGTGAGGTACGGATATGTGGCCTCGAAAAGCTCAAGATGGGAATACACCACCGTGGCATCCTGATCCGCGTAGCCATGCGATGTATCAGCGCAATAACCCACACCGGCCGTGTCCGCATGGGCCTGATGGTACGCCTCAAGTTCCTCCGCGAAGGCGCGGATCTCCTCCGGCAAAGTCGGGGGTTCCGCGACACACGACATCGGCTCCATCGTCAGCGTCTGCACATTACGCGCATGCGCGTAATGCAGCAATTCCTTCATGTGTCGCAGGTATCGCTTCGCGCCCTCCGGCTTGAAGCCCATGCGATCGCGCAGGATCGCGCCGGGATTCGAGCCAGCGCTGCGTGCCCCTAGCAATGACGCTGCATCAATGAGTCGCTCGTAATTCTTCCGTGCTACCGCTTCCCAGCCCGGTTCCTCCCGGAAAAAACCGCCCAATTCCCGATGCGCGGTGAACATGCTGTCGATGGTGATTCCGAAATCATCCGCCTGACGGCGCAGGCCCGCGAAAAATTCTGGAGGCAGCTGGTATAGCTCGAAAAAGGTGCCAACCTGCAGGTGTTGTACACCCTCCTCCGCCATGAGGCGGAGCAACCACGGATACGAATACCGATACTCGATGGGATCCGACTTGATGCCCACGCGTATGTTCAGTGCGTTGCCCACGACAGACCTCCCACGAGAACGATTCAACAAAGCAATTGCGGCGATAGGAAAGGGGCGCGATCAGGGCTTCGTGGCTGCGCCCTTGTCCTTGGCCAGCGGGGTGACGTCAATGCGCCGCACAAACAATTCCGCACCCTCGGACTGTATCTGGATGCGGCCTTTCGTGGGGCGCACATCCGAAGCCTCGTTGACAAGAACCCCATTGAGCATCACCGTGAGCTTGTCGCCATCGGCGATGCACTCATAGCGGTTCCACTTGCCCACCGGCTTTTCCACATCCTGACTGCCGCGAAAATCCTTGACGTCCTTCCATTGGGGGTCACGTCCCCACCAATTCGCACGGCCACTGTTGATGGTCACGGGTTTCCCTCCCGCTTTGTAGACCGGACACTTGTCCTGCATCTCCGGGGCCGACGGTATGGTCAACGAAAAGGCCGGACTGCCATCGCCAACGGCCAGCAGGTCGCCGGTACCCCCCTCAATCATCTGGCACTCAATGCAGTTCATCCACGTGCCTCCGCATGAACCATCCGCACCAATCGAATGCACGAGCATGCCACTGTCCCGTGCGCTGTCGGTGCGCGGGGCATGAGTAAGCGTGCCCCACTTGAACTCTATCGTCAGTCGGTAGTTCTCAAATTCCGCATCCGAGGTGATGCAACCCCATTCCTCGCCGGAAATCCGGATGACGCCTTTATTCACGGTGAAGACCTGTTTGGGATCCTGATTCTTGCCACGGGCTTTGATGAAAGTGTAGAACCCGTCGAGGTTCTTGCCGTTGAATACATGGACGGTCTTTCCCTCCGCCTTTTCGGCGGCGGCGAATCCAGCCCCGACCAATATCACGGCCATGCAGACCACCACCGCGAGAAAACAACGTCGAGTCTCTTGTGTCATCGAAATAATCCTTGTGTTGATGCTACCAGCGAGGCCATGCCAAGCGCGGTGCGGCCTCGCACGATGGTAGCATATTTTGAGCGGGCAGGGGACTTCTCCCCGCCTCAGGACGACTGTGCCTCCAGCCACGCACACACATCGTCCACATGGGGGCTGCCTGCAAGCAAGCCCGAGGCGTCGGCATGGTCTTTCACCGCGCGAAGCGCGGTGGAGGCCAGATGCGTGTCGCCAATCAGGATGGCACCCACGAGATGGCCATCCCGGAAAAGGAAACGCCGGTATTCCCCGTCGTTTTCACATGCAATGGACTGATAGCTGCCGTCCTTAAGCTCGATCTCGCCCACGCTGAACAAGTTCACACCAAGGACTTTCAAGGTGCTCGCTCGGGGGATTCCCCCGAACTCGCTGTACGCGCCAACCGCGTTTTGTCCCGCGATAACCCCCTGAAACCGCGCGGGTTCCCAAAGGCCATAAAGCACCCCGTAATGTTCCGCAACATCGCCTGCGGCATAGACATCGGGATGCGATGTCACCAAGGAGGAATCCACTACGATGCCGTGATCCACATCGAGTCCCGCGCGACGCGCCAAGTGGGTGTTTGGCCGAACACCCGCCGAGATCACAATAAACTCGGCGGGAAGCGTCGAACCATCCTCAAGGGCCAAACCCCGCACTTTTGTATCACCGAAGATTTCCGTGATCTTGACCGAGGAACGAATCTCGATCCCGAGTTTCCGCACATGCCGCTCAAGCACCTCCCCGCCTTGCTGATCCAGCTGTCGGGGCAAGAGCCACTGGAAGTTCTCCAACAACGTCACTTGCGCCCCACAGCGTGCCAGACCGGCCGCCGCTTCCAAGCCGAGAATACCGCCACCAATGCATACGCATGGCACGCCCGGTTGCGCTGCCTGCCGCAAGGCACGCACATCGTCGAGTGTGCGCAGGACATGCACACCCGGAAGATTCCCGCCCGGTATCGGCGGCACAAAGGCATGCGCACCACAGGCAAGAATAAGTTTGTCATAAGTCATCTCGGACCCATCGTCCAGCAGAAGCGCATGCCGGTCTGCTTCAAGACTGACCGCCTCGCAACCCTGCACCAGCTCGATCCCCTGCTGGGCATACCATTCCGCCGGATGGATGGGGAAGCCCTCCTCCCCCATCTCTCCCGCAAGATACCGTGTGAGATTCAGTCGATAGTAGGGCAATTCTTTTTCTTTGGAAAGGAGGACTATCTCCGCATCGGGCGAAGCAGCACGCGCCGCTTCAGCGGCAGAGACACCCGCAATACCCGCACCGAGAATTACAATCTTCCCCGCCGTGCCTTGGGCGCTGGCGGGTGCCGGAGTATCGGCGAGCGGCTCAAAATCACTCGCATCCGCGCCGCACACCACACAAGTCTCCGGGGGTTCCGGGCCCTCATGCACGTAGTTGCAGATCAGGCAACGCCACTGCCGGGGCTTGGAAGGCGCAGCACGTAACACTTCGATATGCGGCCCGAAATCCGAGGCCGGACATCCACAGACCGGACACACCTCGGGTGGTTCAGCACCCCGATGCACATACCCGCATACCTGACAAATCCAAGCGGCATTGCTCGAAGCCATTACACTAAATCCTCCGTCATTCCGATGAATCAAGGCAGAAGAGCCTTTCTGGCTCTTTCACGCGACAGGATGTCGGCTCTCTTACTTCACCTCGAAGAAGCGCTCCTTCTTGGCATGGCAAACGGGACAATCATCCGGCGCATCGCCAATCACCGTGTTTCCACAGATACCGCACACATGAATGGACGCGCCCGGCAGATCCGCGCCGTTCTTAACGGCGGCCAAGGCTTCCGTAAAGAGGCCGAAATGGATCTCTTCAACGGTGTTGGCATTGGAGAAGGTAATTTCGGCGGGCTTGTTGCCCTCGGCCTTCGCTTCAGCGATGAACTTCGGGTACATGACCTGATATTCGTGACCTTCGCCCGCGATGGCGGCTTCCAGATTTTCCCCGGTGCCCTTCACGCCGCCAAGCACCCGGAAATGCGCGTGGGCATGCACGGTTTCGGCCTCAGCCGCCGCGCGAAACAGTCGTGCCACCTGCGGCAAACCATCCTGATCCGCCTTCTTTGCAAAGGCCAGATATTTGCGATTGGCTTGGCTTTCGCCCGCAAAAGCGTCATTGAGGTTGTCAGTCGTTGCCATACGTTTGCTCCTTTTCTGGGTGTGTTTTGGGCCACGCCTTCGGCATTCGTGCCTGGGCGAAACATCGCTCATCATTCTATCATGGCTCGGGCGGTTTTGTCTTTGTCGCAAGAACACTCAAAATCCCGGCCCGCGAACTGCCAACGGGATCGTTATTTCTCGCGACCCGTTTAACAGTACCGCAGCCTCGGCCGGATGCGAGGGGAAACGAACCTCCCCGTCCCCGTGAAGGGTGACCGTCACAGAATCGTTGCCATCCCCTTTCACGCCGACATTGACCGGGGTCTTGGTTTCTACCGTGACCGGGATTCGCTCGATGACCGCAGACTCCGATGGGCCCAGCACGATCTCCGTGCGCACCGTGTCCGCGTCGACCGTGGTCAAGGCGTTGGAGTCCACCCGACGACCCCGCGAATCATAACGGTAGATCCGGTGCAGATCCCGGCTGCCGGGCCAGCCATAGACCCCGCTGCGCATGGTCACAACGCGCTCCGCACCTCGGACACAGCCCGCTTCAACACGATCCACGGTAATGGGGTACATGCGTCCGGGTATGGATTCGTGCAGCAATTCCTTGGGTTCGTTGTAATAGAAATAGAGATTGCCCCAGCGCAGTTTGTTCAGCACATCGCGATACACCGATGCTTCATCCTTACAAAGCGAGGGATCACCGAGTGTCGCGGGCGTGGGCAGCAGCGCGACGTCCGGGCCTTCGCTGACCTCCTTGTCGAAGATCAGCGGTTGCGCACAAATTGTCCGTGTGGGCACCACGCCGTTGGCCACCACCGTGCCGCCTTTGCCCCAGATCTTTTTCGACCACGCAATCATGGTCTCCTGCGTAAGCAGCAGCACCGACCCTTTCTTGCGCGTCAGCCGATGGGTGGCCGGATCGATGTCCGCGCTATGCCCGTCCCAGCGGTCATAGGTATACTCACCACCATAGCCCCAGAGAAACCCGTCCGCAAAGACCCCACGACATCCCATGTCGTCCATCATGACGTCCACGCTGTCGAGCAGCGCCTTCCCGAAGCTGTTTTCGAGGGTTGGGTAATAAATCCACCACCGCCAGTTGGCCTCGTACCTTTCCTTCGTAAAATACGATCCGTTTTCGTAGTTGTAGCCGTAAACTACCTGCTTCCCGGTCGGGTCTGTCACGCGCGAATCCGGAAAATACGCTTCCGGCGTATTGGTGGCGTAAAGTTGCGGTGCCACATGAAACATACCCTTCGCCTTCGGTGCCACAGTCGTCAGACGATCCATCATGGCCCGAATACGGCGACGCTCCTCCGGGTATGCCGGAAACTCGATGCCCTCAAGCGACACGGCGGGATCGTCCGCACACCACGACAAACACGCAACCACCGCATAGGCCGCATTCCGAATTTCGAAGTAGGGCGCATCAGGCACAAGCGAAACATCGCGCTGGTGTTGGGTTCCCTGCAACATGGTCATCGCACCATCAATGCGCACCCCGTTTCTACCCTCGTGACTTCGTATGGCATTGACCACGTCATAATAGTCACCCGTCCGATTGATGTACAGCGCCCATTCGAGCGTGTAGGAAGCCCCCGCATCGAGCGCAAATTCGTTGGTGGACAACACCAACTGATGGTCACCATCGTAAGCGCCCCGGCTTTGCAGCAGAAACACATCGTCCACGGGCACCAGCCCGACCCCCGCGCCCGGAACGCCCGCGCACAGCACGGGGCAATGATTGATGGATCGTTCTGCGCAGGGGCGGCCAATTTCTCGACCCGACACCGAGACCCGCGCCGCACCGAGGGGCTTGGTGTCCAATCGGTGGGCAATCAGAATGCCAATCGCCTCGTTGGTGAGGTTGGTAACCGTATCGCGTACCCACACGCGGTCGCCGTCAATGCTCGCCTGACGCGAGACTCGGTACGTCCCATCCGCCGCTTCCATGCGCACTTCGCCGGGCTTGACGTCCGTAGCGACCGTCCACGTGGCCTCCTGCGCTTCGCCAGAACGCCAACGGTGCCAATCCCCGCCGGGAATAGAAAACGAGGACTCCACGGGAATTGTTTTCCCCGCCATATCCAGTAAGAGCGCGCCACCGGGCGCAGCCGCGATGCCAAAGGCCGGTGCGGCCTCAATGTGCGGCAATGCGCCCGCTGTTTTTTCCTTGGGCGATAACACCGTCCCCGGGGCGTCGGACAACGACACCGCTCCGGTCGTTTGATGCGCACGGGACGGACTCGTGAGACAGGCACGCACCTCATAATCCCCGGGCGCAGGCGCAGGAAAGGTGTATCCCGCCTGCAGCGTCTCGGGCATTGCCAGAATGGCGCGCACGTCTACAGGCGTTCCGTCGTGCGCGTACAGCCCCACCGTCATCGACTCCTCCGGTCGCAGCGGGGCCACGCCCAGAAAATCGACATCGACGAAGACTTCGCGCTCGGCCCGATAAACATGCGGGGTCAGGCGAAGCGTGTCCTTGCCCGTATCCTTCCGAAATCGCGCCGCGTCCCGCCAATACAGCGCGGCCACCGCGCTCGCATCCAAGGCATGGTCATACAGCGCCACATCGAACATCGCCCCCGAAAAGGATTGCGAGGCCCCTCCAAGATGCAGCGGTGCATCGCCCGGTGCGGGCGGTTGTGTGGCAAATTGCCCGTCCGGGCGACCGTTGACATACAGGGCCACTTGGCCCCTCTTGCACGTCATCACCACGAACGAGGTCTGGCGATTTTCGAGAGAAACCCCGCTCATCCCGAATTGGTCCGTGCCTTCCTGGCTGACCCGGTAGGTCAATTTCGAAGTGCCACCATCGATTCGCAGGATGCTGCCGGACTTCCGATATTGCTCGTTCTCCAGAACCGTCCAATTGGTGCATTCATCAGGGTGCGGGGAGGCGTCAATGCGAAGCCACGCGGCAACGGTGCGGTCGCCGGTCAACAGGGCCGCCGCGTCCTTCCCCAAGTCCACATATTGCCCCTCGGCAAAACGCAACCCGGGTGTTCCCTCAATCTCGTCCCAAACCGGCCCGGTGATTGTGCCGTCCGCACAACGCCCGGTGCGATCATGAAGCACGGCCCCGGCTTTTTCGTCAAACCGATACCAAGCGGCCGGTGTGTCTTCGCCGAAAGCAACCGGGATACTCATCCACAGCAATGAAAGGATACAGACGATCTTGCGCATGCGCACACTCCTTGGGTTTTGTCCCATAATAGCAGGAGCGCGGGGAGTAATTGCATGCGGGGGGAGGGGGGCCGACAGGGATCCGGCGCTCCCAGGGGGTAAACGCAAAGAGCGTGGAGGAGGTTTTTGCCTTCTCCACGCTCGCGTAGTTGCGATGGTTTCGCTTACAGTCCCGGAGCGCGGCCTGACTTGAGATTCCAGACGGTGGCCGCCAGCGCATCAATTTCCTCGCAGGTGTTATAGAACGCCAACGAGGGTCGCACCGTGCTTTCCAGGCCGTAACGACGCAGGATCGGCTGGGCGCAGTGGTGTCCAGAACGAACCGCGATGCCCTCTTGACTCAGTGCCTTGCCGACTTCTTCGGTGGTGAACCCGTCGAGGACGAAGGAAAGCACACTCGCCTTTTCCCGGGCAGTACCGATGAGGTGCAGGCCCGGAATGCGCTGGAGGGTCTCGATGCCGTACTGCAGAAGGTCGTGCTCATAACGCGCGATATTCACCATGCCGAGGCGGGTGATATAGTCAATGGCGGCACCAAGCCCGACGGCGTCGGCAATACTGCCGGTGCCCGCCTCGAACTTGGATGGCGCGGGCAGATAGACCGTCTTCTCGAAGGTCACATCCGCGATCATGTTGCCGCCACCCTGCCAAGGCGGGGTTTGTTCAAGCACGTCCGGTTTCCCGTACACAACGCCGATGCCGGTCGGCCCGAAGACCTTGTGCCCCGAAAAGACATAGAAATCCGGGTCGAGGGCCTGCACATCCACGGGCATGTGCGAAACCGCCTGTGCGCCGTCCACCAGCACCTTCGCGCCATGGCGATGGGCGATGGCCACCATCTCCGCCACGGGCGTAACGGTTCCCAGCGCATTGGAAACATGCGCCAGCGACACGAAACGGGTCCGCGGTGTGAACAGCTTCTCGTACTCATCCAGCAGCACCTGACCGCTGTCATCCACCGGGGCCACGCGCAGACGCGCACCCTTTTCGGCGGCAAGCTGTTGCCAAGGGACAATGTTGGCGTGGTGTTCCAGCCATGTGACGATGATTTCATCCCCTTGCTGGACGTTCCGACGGCCCCAACTCTGGGCGACCAGATTGATGCCCTCGGTGGCACCGCGAACAAATATGATGCTTTTCGAGGTGGGGGCGTTCAAGAATCGGGCGACCTTGTCGCGCGCCGCCTCATAGGCATCGGTGGAACGGGCCGCAAGCTCGTGGGCGGCCCGATGCACGTTGGAGTTCTCATGCTGATAGAAGAACGACAGCCGGTCGATAACCTGCTGAGGTTTTTGGGTGGTTGCCGCATTATCAAGCCAGATGAGTTGCTTACCGCCGCTGACTCTTTCCTGCAGAATGGGGAAATCACGTCGCACCGCACCCAGGTCAAAGGGAGCGGCCGCAGCACTGGCGACTCCGTTGGTGGACGGTTCCAAGCCCAACGGCTGCACGACGGGTGTGACATCGATCGGGGCGAGAGGACGCGCCACGCTGAGGAAATCGTAGTTTGCGGGACGGCCACGCTGCACATCGTGCGAGACCGCGCCGGGCACTTGCGGTGCCGAAGGCTCGGCTGGTTTCGAGGCCACCGGCGCGGAGAACCCGCCCGGAAGCGACGGTGTCTGGCCGCGCAATTCCGTTTCCGTGGGAATCTTTATGGTCTGGGCGGACGGCTCAACGGGAAAGGCCGTCGTGGGCACGGGCGCAAACAGCGTCCGGGCCTGGTCGATAAAGCCGAAGGATGGCACAGTGGAAATATCCGCAGCGGAGACGCCGCCGGGGATTCCCAGGGTGCTTGTGCCCGGTAGGGTGGACAACGAGGCCGGAAGACCAGCATAGTCAGGTTCCGTCGCCGCTCCAGCAGCCGGGAGCGCGGCCTCGGAGACCGGAGCCAACGGAGCAATCACCGGCGCCAACGAAGGCGCAGCCAGCACGGGAGCCGCCGGTGCCGAAGCCGGAGGCGAGGCGGGGAGTGCGGTGAAGAACTCGTTGGCCAACCGGGCGAGATCCGCCGGATCGGGGAAACCCGCCGACGTCGCGCTCAAAGCACCGAATGGATCCACGTCCAACCCCGAACCTGACGCCAGTCCCGTCAAGGCGTTTTCGAGGTTATTTGTATTCATAGTAATTGCCAACATCGACGCCCTCGAGCGCGGCGATGGCGTCGTCCACCAATACTGCGGCGGAGCAATACAGCGAGATCAGGTAGGATCCGATGCCTTGGCCGTTGATG
>CAIZGN010000680.1 GCA_903932505.1 Candidatus Hydrogenedentota bacterium | reverse complement strand
GTTCTAGGCCCTGCTTATTGTTCGATATCCCCTCTCCCCCACGCTGTTTATATGCACTCGAAATCCAAATCGCGATTGCATTGGCCCTGTTTGAGTTTCCCCTGCCGGGGTTCTTAGAAAGGGTCGGCGAGCAACTTGAAAATCGACAGGGAAGTGTGATTTGACTTGCGATTGGGCCCCTCTCGGCGGGGTTGCTAGGGGGGGTATTCTGGGGGTATACTCTTTTCATCCTGCTTGACAAGTAGGCGGCTGTGTTCTGAAAACAACCCGCCCCGATCCGGGCGGCGAGGACCAATCGGAGGAGATTTCATGGCTAAGGTCGACGCGGCAAATGTGCGCAATGTAGGTATCTTGGGACATGGTGGGGTTGGGAAGACGATGCTGCTTGAGCGCATCTTGCACGATGCCGGTGTAACGAGCCGGCAGGGGGCAATCGAGGAAGGCAACACGGTATGCGATTACCTCGAGGAGGAAATCGACAGCAAGCATTCCATTGCCCTTAAGCTGGTGCATGTGGATTGGCGTGATTCACGGATTCACTTGGTGGATCATCCGGGTTTTGCGGATTTCGCAGGCGAAGTGGCCTGTTCCACCCCGCTCCTTGACGCCATCGTCATTATGGTGGATGCCACCACCGGCGTACAGGTTGGCACGGACGCCGCATGGAAACTGGCCGAAAAGCACAACGTGCCGCGTGCGATTTTCGTGAACAAGCTTGACCGTGAGCATACGAACTTCGATGAGACCGTTGCCAATATTCAGGCAGCCTATGGTAAGCAGTGTGTGCCCGTTGTGGTGCCCATTGGTGTGGCGGGCGGACTAAAGGGCTGCGCCAATATCATCAGTGGCGACGTGAGCGGTGCCGATATTGACGTAGCGTCGCTCAAGGATGCCCTGACTGAGGTGGTGGCCGAGACTGAAGACGAACTGACAATGAAATACCTCGACGAAGGCGAACTCTCCCCCGAGGAATTCAGCCACGGCCTTTTGGCCGGCATCTTGTCCGGAAAAGTCATTCCGATTGTTTGCGGCAGTGTCTCCAAAGGCTTTGGACTCAAAGAGCTGCTCGACCTTATTGTGGACTCCTTCCCCACGCCGCTGCAGCGCAAGGTGATCGCCAAGAACCGCGCCGGTGAAGAAGTGGAAGTGAAAGTTGGTGCCAACGAGCCTTTCTTCGCCCAAGTATTTCGTTCTGTGGTCGACCCCTTTGTGGGACACCTCACCCTCTTCCGCGTGCTGTCCGGCACCCTGAAGAACGATACCGAGTTTTACAACGTGACCACCGATTCCAAGGAGCGCACGGGCAAGCTTTACATGCTTTGCGGCAAGGAACAAAAAGTGGTCAGTGAAGTATTGCCCGGCGACCTCGCGGCGATGACCAAACTCAAACATACCCATTTCGGCGACACGTTGGCGGTGCACGGCTGCGACATGCAAATGCCGAAGATCGAGTTGCCGCCCTCCATGGTGAAGCTGGCGATCGAACCCAAGTCGCGCTCGGACGCGGACAAACTCGGCGAAGCGCTCAATCGTCTGGCCGAGGAAGATCCGACCTTCACGCACTATCGCGATGAAGCCACTGGCGAGCACGTAATCAAAGGCATTGGCGACCAGCAGCTTGAACTGTTGCTCAACCGCATGAAGCGTCGCGGCAATGTTGAGGTGGAAACCCATGTGCCGAAGGTCGCCTTCCGTGAGACCGTGCGCGGCAAATCCGAAGTGCAAGGCAAACACAAGAAGCAGACTGGCGGACACGGCCAGTATGGCGATGTGCATATCCGCATAGCACCGAATGACCGGGGTGCCGGATACGAATTCATTGACAACGTGGTCGGTGGTGTGGTGCCGCGCCAGTATATCCCCCATGTGGACAAGGGCTGCCAGGAAGCCCTTTTGCGCGGCGTCATTTCCGGAAATCCTGTGGTGGACGTCAAAGTGGAACTTTTCTTCGGTTCCTACCACAACGTGGACTCCTCTGAAATGGCCTTCAAACTGGCGGCTTCCAAGGCCATCCAGAAAGGCATCGTGGATGCCCATCCCTGCATTCTTGAGCCCATCATGGAAATCTCCGTGACCGTTCCAGAGGAATACATGGGCGATATCAATGGCGACCTCAATAGCCGTCGCGGACGCATCCTTGGTATGGACAGTGTGGGCGGCGGTCGCCAATGTGTGCGGGCGAATGTCCCCGAAGCCGAAATTCTCACGTACAGTGCTAATCTGCGCAGTATGACCCAGGGTCGTGGCGTTTATGAACTTAAGTTCAGCCACTACGACGAAGTGCCGGAGCATGTGGCCCGAGAGATCACGACCGCCTACGAGAAATCAAGGACCGAAGAATAGCGGAATTTTCGCGGGCAGCTGGAAGAGGCAGACTGCAGGGATGCTCAAAATGTTACACAAGAACGAACGGATAAACAATGCAGCGCGGGATGGCGTAGCCTCTCGCGCTGCATTTCTTAAAGCGTGTTCAGCTTGTCTTTTATCCCCGGGGTCAATTATTCTTAAGGGGATGCTGAGCCTTTACACAGAGCATTAAACCGACAAGGGGCGTAGAGAGCGATGAAAAACAAGGTATATACGACGGGTGAAGTGGCAACCGTATGCGGCGTGAGTCCGGATACGGTGTCCCGATGGTTTGATCTTGGACAGATTGAGGGATACCGCTTGGGACCTGGCGGTGACCGTCGCATTCCCCATGAAAGTCTGCGCGACTTCATGCGGGCACACGGAATCCCTCTCGACCGTCTGGAGGAAGGACACCATCAAATCCTAGTCGTTGATGATGATCCCTTCTATCTCGACGCCATCGTTGCCATGCTGGAAAAGACCCCCGAGTACATTGTGAGTGCCGCCTCCACCGGATTTGATGCCGGTACGCTCGTCGCCGAGAGCAATCCCCAACTCGTCATTCTTGACATCCATCTTTCCGATATGGATGGCCGAATGGTTTGCGAAAGAATCAAGACCCGGGTCGACACCCAGTCCACTCGCATTCTGGGCATATCTGGATTTCTGGATGAAAAAGAGCAAGCGAAGCTCGTTGGACAGGGTTTCGACGATTTCCTGCGCAAGCCATTTCCGATGGACTCGTTGCTGCAGCGTGTGCGCGCCCTACTAAATTCTGACGACCAAGCCTCAGACACCGCCAAACGGCCTGGATGATGCGTTTTCCGCGCAGATAAGTGCGGACACTCCCCCACTGCTCTCACCACAGGCAGCGGGATTTGTGATCTGCGCTCAGGGTTTCGAGAGTTCACTCAGGACGGATCCTCCGTCCTTGTTCTTTTTCAGTTCGAATCCGTCAACCCATTCATTCCCGGTGGCATATGTGTTCAGTCGAATATGATCCCCGGTGACCGCCACAATCTGGAACAGTTGCGTATCGGCAATGGTTTTTTTCATTAGGTCCGCATACACGGGGTTGAACGGGTACATTTTGGGGCCACTGACGGATACCACGTACACTGTTCCGGGGGCGGCATCACCGACCACTTTGCCACCAGCAAGTTTGTGCGACCGGGCGTAGACGTGGTCGTGGCCCTGCAGGACGAGATCTACATGATACTTGTCGTATAGGGCAAGAAAGGCCTCACGCAGTTCAGGGTTGTCTGCATTCTTTCCCACCTGGTACATGGGCTCGTGCTGCAGTATTACCGTCCAACGATTCGGATTGTTTTCCAAGAGTGATTTTACCCACGGAATTTGCTTCGCTTGTGCAATTTTTCGTGCTTCGGGATCATAATCTTCCGGCGTATAGGCATTGGCCTCGAGGCAGATGAAACGCACACCCTGATAGTCCACCCAATAAGCCTCATCTTCCAACAGGGGCGTATCGGCGGGGCCGTTTTGCGGCAGGGCAAAGTGCGCTTTCCACAGCGGGTTGGCGGCACTTGGGAGTGCGCCGGAACCTTCGGGAAGATTCATGTCGTGGTTGCCCACGGCGGGCATATTGGCCATCATTGCGCCGAAAAAGCCCAAGCCATCGCACCATTCGCCCCAAAGCGCATCATCGAACCCTTCATTGATCAGGTCACCAGCATGCAGCACGAACGAAGCATCCGGGGCGGACATGAAGGCATTGCGAATCGTGCGTGACCACAGCGACTTCACATTCGCCTGCGCGTCGCCCACATAAATGAAGCGAAACGGTTCCGCCTTGTCGCTGGCTGTGCGAATTTGAAACCATTCGCTCCACGCGGTGCCATCCCCAACGCGATAACCGTACTGTTTGCCCGGTTCAAGCCCGGAAAAAACGGCCTCGTAATGAACGACCTTTGCGCCTGAACTCGTCGTATACTCGCCTGAGGTGGCTTTTACAGTGGTGGCGGTATTTCCAAAGACGGGATTGCCGGAGCACGGGGCGATTTGAGCCTGCGGCGCCGCCACCGCGACCGTGGTACGCCATGTGACGGCTTGGCTGTGGGCGGGATCGCTGGTCATGCCAAGCAAGACCCGCTGCGGAACGCGCTCCGGGGCAACGGACGGTGCTGACCAGGCCAAGATGGTCGTCAGTGCGATGAGCATAAATCCAAATGCTTGAACGTTCTTCTTCACAATAAACTGCATGCAACGCCATCCTTCTTGTTACTTCCTCACGTGCCACGGCAGCCCTCTGAGGAGTCATAAAGAACCCGCCGCGCAGGATGCGCGGCGGGTTACGCGTAAGTCTCAACCGTTCAGGGAATTCACAGGTACTTCCCTTTCAGGGCTACGATACTAGAATTGGCCAACGTCGGTCTGCGTGCCGCAAGCGATCTTGGACAGGAACCAGCCGTCTTGGGTCACAGCCGTGGGGTACTTCTTGTATTCCACGTGACCGTCCATGTACAGAGCGTTGGAGCCGCCCGGCGCATGGTTGAAGTTGTAGGCCAAGCTGCCGGAAGTCTGTGAATACAGACCGTCGCTGCGGGCGGAGTCGTACATGGTGACCACGGCGGAAGCCGCAGCGGCGGAGCCACCGGGATTGTTGATGTCGGTGATCAGGAAACGTTCCGAACCTTCCGACATGTAGGGGACGGATACTGTTCCTGCCGTCGGCAGTGTGCAATCAACGGATGACGCCATTTCGCTGGCAAGGTTGTGGATGGCGGAGGAAGTATCAGTGGAGGCGAGGTCAAAGGCCAACTGATTGTAATCTTCCTGGGTGGATACCCATTCGACCTTGACGAGGTGGTTGATATAGGTGTAGTCGATCGTGTTCAGCACCAGACGGCTCGCGCTGGCGGTCGGCTTAAAGCGACGGCAACCAAAGAACGGCGTATAGCCACCGCAAACACTCGAGCCCGCGCACCAAGTGGCGGCAACCGCAGGATCCGGCACTTGCGGGAAATCACTACTGCCGGAACCAACCGCGTACATGAAGGTGGGAAGCTGGGGTCCGTTAAGACTCGCAGCGCCCAACTGACCGGAAGACGGGCACTTGGCAATTTTGTAGTCGGTGAGGTATTCGGGGTAGATCAGCGCGCCGCAGGGGCCAGCCGACTGAACCCACAAAGCCGCATTTTCGTTCCATTCTGCACCGGTGTCGAGTTCGTGGAAGGGGAACATCCCGCCCTTGGACTCGCCGGTATACATTTTAAATACCAAGCCCCACTGCTTAAGATTGTTTGCACACGAGGCCCGACGCGCAGATTCGCGAGCGCGCGCCAGTGCGGGCAGCAGGATAGCCGCCAAGATACCAATGATCGCGATCACGACCAACAGCTCAATTAATGTAAATCCATGCTTCTTCATACTGTTTTCCCTTAATGTTGACCATACTCTTTCGGTTTCGGGTGTTTCGCTTGAAACGGATGTCTCCTGCGAAACAATCAGCATCCAGGTGCCCTCAAGAACCAATCTCGTAATCGCCGGCACTCCTTTCTTTCGAGCAAACTGCTCGAGGTGGGAACGCATACTTGTCACCAAAACTTTGTTAGCTTATTGGAAATAAAGAAGTTCCGCTATCAGGGAATACCTGCTTTTTCGTGTAGGGAATTCTCCCACACGCGGAGCAATGCTGTGCGAAACAATTCTGGCGGAGGCAATTTAGAGGAAGAAAGAGAATCGGGGAAGCCCGTTCATATGGCGCAAAGCAGTGAGCCTTGATTGCTTACCAAGCCCAATCGGGAGTCTTGCCGGTTGATCGCCGATCCAGGGATATTTTGGCCAATGGCCAAGTAGCTTGTGCCATAGCGGTCGGGTATTTCACAAATTGGACGTGCCCGTCCATGTAAAGTAGGTTGGCACCGCCAGGGACGTGGTTGAACATCGAAATGGGTGATTGGCTGCTCCATTCCCCGTCCTGCTTGGTGGTGTCCCACACAACCACTATGGAGGATTGGGCTTGGGCGGAAGCGGCGGAATTGTTGATGTCGGTGATCAATAAGCGCTCAATGCCCTCGCGTATGAATTCACAATTAACCTTCCCGAATGACAGGGTGACCGATACGGAATCTGCTTGATCATCGCCGAGGCAGGTGATTCCGCCCATGGGCTTGGATGGGGAATCTGACATCAGCGCATGCGCCAGAAGACAGTTATCCCCACTGGTTGAAATCCATTCCGCTTTAACAAGGCGATTGAGGTACTCGTAATCGAAACTGCTAAACACCCGGCGATCCGGTGCGGGCGAATCAACTTTGTAGCGGCGCGTTCCAAAGAACGGGGTTTCACGGACTCCTCCCCAAGTGGAAAGCCCCACGTCATCAAGCGGCACAAACGTCCCCGAGTCGTTATAGGTGCCTATCGGGGCGAAGAAGGAGGCCTGATAGGGGCCGCAGTCGGGCGTCCAGCATTCGGGGTGGGAGGCCACCGACGATGGACATAGCCCCATTCGGATATCGGACAGGTATTCGGGGTAGACCTCGCGGCCTGAGGGGCCTGAAACCTTGGGCCAAGCGTACGACGAAGCGGCGATCGGCTTGCCTTCATCGGGCTGGTGGTTGGGGAATCGACCGCCGATGGACTCGCTTGCGTACATTTTGAAGATTAAGCCCCATTGCTTCAGATTGCTGGCACACGTCGTCCGCCGCGCGGACTCCTTTGAGTTGGCAAGCGCAGGGAGAAGTATGCCTGCCAGAATGATCATGATGGCGACAACCACCATTAATTCGACAAGTGTAAATGCCTGTTTATTCATCGAACACGTCTTTCGTTGGAACCCCGATTGTTCAGGGTTCTCACGCACATCTTATCTCATATTTTACAGCACGGGACGGGCATTTTCCACCACCGCATAGGCTCGAAATCCCTGTCGGCCACAGCCTGATACAGGTGCGAGAGCTTCGGGACTTGCCCGACATGCCTGTTGATACGGGGGTGGGACGACTGATAGACTCAACGCAGGTTTTTTTGCGGCATGACTGACAATTTGCGCCTTGCCTTACTACCGCTGGCCGTGTTCGCGCCCACGGGGTCTGAATGATTAATTCAATAAACGTCGAAATACAAGAGAGCATGTACGCCGTTCTTGGTTTGATTGCTGCTCTGTGCATCATTTTTGCCCTTCAAAGATTCGCTTCCACCCGGAACCGCCCCCAGGGCACTTTTCGATTGTCGTTTGAAGCTGCGGTTTATCTGGTGTCAGCCGTCGCCATCGCGGGACTCGGTTCCTATAAGGCCGCCAATGCGACCAGGTTTGTGGACGCCATAAAATGGTCGCAAACAGCGTCGCTCGTGGGTCAGGTAAGCCTCCTCTGGTTGGTGGGGCACCTCACCCGGGTGAGAGCAAGGGGCCTCATCTTCTCGCTGACCATCCTCTTCGGGATTGTCGTTGGCATGCATGTGGTTTCGGTTTCCGGGCTCTTTCTCTCGTATCATGATGAGGTCTTTTTCTTTTCGTGGGATGGGGGCATTATCCAACCACGCATCTCATTTTACCTGTGGCGGCTACCTGTTGATTTGGCCAATGCTGCCGTCTTCTTCGTGATTTTTGGGGCCTGCTGGGGGCAATACCATCGCGGGGAGCATCGCCCCGCGATATTTGCCCTCCTTCTGGCGCTGACGCTCTTCATGGGAAACCTGTACGACATGTTCTTTGCGGTTTCCTTCTTTGTGGCCCCTCTCGGAATGCTTCTCATGATGGTGATATTTCTGGGGCGCTTGGACGAGTTCCTCCGCCCGGTTGCCATCGAGAGTCCCATTGTGGAGGTATCCCCGGAAAAAGCAGTGGCCCGTCGTTCTGTCCTCAGTCGTAGGCTCATCCAGTCCATGCTCACGCAGCACCCCTTGATCGGGGTGACGATGGCGATGCTCTTGGTGTCCGCATCGCGCGCACTCGGCACGGAGATCCTCGACAGCGCCATTATCCTGCTCTCACTGCTGGGTATGGCGCAAGCGACCATGAGTGTGCTGTATCGCGTCGGAAGCGGAAAACACGTCCGCCGGTTAGCAATCTTGGCGTTGTTCATCATCGCGTTGCCGCAATTGATTGACGTCTTATATGGCATGCCCGTGTTCCATGATATTATGCTTGGCCAAGTACAGGACTTGGTTCACAACTATCTGCGCGACTGGCTGTGGCTACTCGGACTTCTGCTGATGCTTAGCGCGTTTTACTTTGCCGGACTCGAGATGGGGGAAGCCAGAGAAGCGCTCATGAGCGAGCACGACCAGTTGCTTGCTGAAGAGGCCGAGCGCCGGAGGGCTGAACTTGACCTCCGCATAAGCGAGGAACGCTTCCGGGCAATTATTGAGAGAAGCACGGATATCGTCATGATTCTCGGCGAAGACGGTAGAGTCCGCTACGTGGGCGCGTCCATTAAACATCTTCTCGGCTATGATCCGGCAACGCTGATAGGAAAACCGGTGTCCGAGTTGTGCCATGCCGATGACCTGCACGTCATCGATGGCGCATTGAAGGATATCGCTGCGGAGCAGGAATCCGTCCATTCGGTGGAGGTGCGGGTTCGTCACAGCGAAGGCACATGGCGCGTTATCGAAGGAATCAGCAAGAACCTGCTTTCCGACCCCGTCCTGAGCGGCATCGTGGTGAATGCGCGTGATATTACCGAGCGGAAGATGATGGCAAAGCGCTTTGAATCGGTCAAGATGGAAGCCCAACGCCGTATCCGCCATGATCTCCATGATACCGTCGGCCAAGATCTCACCGGTTTGCTTTGTATGGCTGGGAGCTTGGCCAAAAAACTGAAAAAGATACCCGGGGACTGCGCCGATCAGGCTGAAGCCTTGGTCGATGGTGTGCTGCACACCATGGAAGATGTGCGCAAGGCAATCCAGGGGATCGCCCCCATCGAAACTGATCCGGGAGGTCTTGAAGCCGCCTTGAGACAGTTAGCGGAAAGGGCCTGCGCCCAACACGAAATCCATGTGCGGTTCGACTGTCCCCTGCCCGTCCCCATCCACGACTACGGCGTCGCAACACAGCTTTTTCGGATTGCGCAGGAAGCTCTTACGAACGCGGTGAAACATGCGCGCGCGCGGGAGATTCTTGTTTCCATATCCTCGCCCCAAGACAAAATCGTCTTGGCGGTCACAGATGATGGAACCGGTATGCCAGGACTGGAGCGGCACTCCGTTGGCATAGGGCTCCACACCATGCAATCCCGCGCCTCAGCCATAGGTGCTTCACTGAGCGTTTCCAGCCCGGTTGGCGGAGGAACAGAAGTCATGTGTGTACTCGCAGGAAATTACAGATCCGAGACGGAGATAAAAAAAGGAGGACATCCCTTTGCCCTTTAACGAGACACACCGGGCGCGAATCATGATAGTCGATGACCACCCCATGATCCGCTTCGGCCTGCGACAACTTATCGCCGAGGAATCTGACCTGGAAGTTTGCGGCGAGTCCGAAAACGCGGTAAATGTTTTCCCACTCATCGCGTCCACGAATCCCGACCTCATCGTGATCGATATTTCCCTGGAAGACAGCAACGGACTGACTCTGGTTCTTGATATAAAAAAACGATACAAATCCCAGAAGATGCTGGTTTACTCCATGCATGACGAGAATCTATTCGCGCTTCGGGCCATTCAGGCCGGAGCCATGGGCTACGTGAACAAGAACGTGAGGCCCACAGAACTCATTGCCGCCATCCAAAAGGTTTTAAGGGGAGGTCTTGCCGTAAGCGAGCGAGTTTCGGACAACCTCTTAGCGACCCTGGCGGGCACAAGAATGGAATCAGGCCATGATCCCATGGCATCACTCTCCAACCGCGAAATTGAAGTTTTCGAGATGTTGGGGAGAGGAATTACGGTTCGGGAAGTTGCCCAACGGCTTGGTCGCAGCGCAAAAACCATCGAATCCCATCGCGAGCGAATCATGGCAAAACTCGGACTGGAGAACAGCGCAAAACTGATTCGGCAAGCCGTGGAATGGGTCACCGAGCAGGACAGGATCAAGAACCAACACCCTGACTGAGCGCGTCACTTGGGGAAAACACCCCGAATGTCGTCGTCTAATCCAATTCCGGACGCGCATCACGCGTCATCAGCGATTCTATAGCGTCCTGTGGTCGCACTTGCTCAAAAAGTACCCCGTACACCGCTTGGGCGATAGGCATTTCCACCCCCAGGCGGTTGGACAGCGCGCACGCCGAACGCGTGGTGCGAACACCCTCCGCCACCATGCCACTGCCCGATAAAATCGAATCCAACGCCTGGCCCTGTGCCACCGATTCGCCCACATGGCGATTGCGCGAATGACGGCTTGCGCAAGTCACAATCAAGTCCCCCATACCGCTCAAACCCATGAAAGTAAGCGGATCCGCACCGCAGGCCACCCCAATGCGCGATATCTCCGCCAAGCTGCGCGTAATCAACGCGGCCTTCGCATTATCCCCCAAACCAAGACCATCGCACACACCGGCCCCGATCGCCGCCACATTTTTCAACGCTCCGCCCAGCTCCACCCCGATAATGTCACAGCTTGTGTACACACGAAACGTGTTACAGAAAAAAGCACGCTGCACCTGCTTGCAAGCCGCCTCATCCTTCCCCGCCACCACCACCGACGCGGGCAGGTCCCTCCCCACTTCCTCCGCATGACTCGGCCCTGACAGCGTCAGAACGGGCCCGCCGGGAGCCACCGACTCAATGACCTCACTCATCCGGAGCAGCGAGTCATTCTCAATGCCCTTCGCGACATTCACACGAATGGTGCGGGGCGAAAAAAGGTGATCCGCCACCACAAACCGCATCGCATGCGACGGTGCCGCAAACACCGCAATATCCACATCGGGATCCACCTCTGCACTAACATCCACCGAGTCCGGCAGGCGCACACCGGGCAAAAAAGACACACTCTCCCGAGTTTCCCGCAAGACCTCCGGATGATCCTCAGCCCGGCACCACAACCGAACCGCATTGCCATTTCGCGCCAACAGCCGGGCCAAAGCCAGACCCCAACCGCCACCGCCTATTACTTGTATTTTCATAGCCACGATCTTATCCAATCCCAAGGGGTAAAGTCGAATCAACGGCCAAGAAATCAGGCC
>CAIZGN010000679.1 GCA_903932505.1 Candidatus Hydrogenedentota bacterium | reverse complement strand
CACGGTACTCAGCGACGATGATCGCTTGCGCCGTTGCCACCTGCGCGGATACTTCAGCGACTACCGCCTTTTTCTGCTCAAGATTGAGACCCAAGGTCTACCTCCAATCAAATGCAAAGTTCAAATCACCGGACGCGAACCAATACCTTCTACGCCCTGCGCTCATCCCTCTGCGTTACGGTTACGGCGACCTTTAATTCAGGAAACGTCCTGGATTGGGGCGCGCCATCTGCGTTGGGCATTGCCGGTACCGGTCGACGAATGACGGGCATGAACCCGTCGCACATGCTTCCTGTACCAGCGATCAATTAAGTTTTCGGGCAATTCTCAATGCCGGATTTCGGTCTCCCGTCGCCCGCCATTGATCTCCCTCTAACCCCAACGGTCTTTGATAACCCGCCGCAACGAAAAGCTGCTGCGGCGGCCCAAAGTCCATACGGCTGCGCCCTAGGCGCAACCTGGTCATTCATTCACTATGCGTTGACGCTCGCGATATCCACGCGGATTCCGGGGCCCATGGTGCTGGACACCGACAGTTTCTGCAGGTAAATCCCTTTGCTTGTGGCCGGTTTGGCCCGATTTAGGGCGTCCAGCAGCGCTTTCAGGTTTTCGCACAAGGCCTCGGGCGCGAAAGAAGCGAGGCCGATCGTGCATTGCACGATGCCTGCCTTGATTTGCTCGGCCAGATCTTCCATGCCGACGATATCGGCACCGGCGGATTTCGCCGCGGTCGCTTTGTCTCCCTGGGCGAACACCGCCACGCGCACTTTCTTGCCGGTGCCCGCGGGCAGCACGACCGAGCCGCGCACTGTCTGATCGGATTTCTTCGCGTCGATGCCGAGATTGACCGCGATATCCACCGACTCGTCGAATTTGGCGGTGGCGGCCTGCTTCATCAATTTCATCGCATCCATCGCGGGATACGGCTTGTTGCGCTCGACCAGGTTGACGTAAGTCTTCTGGCGTTTCGTCAGTTTCACGATTGGCTGGCTCATTTCACGCCCTCCATGATGACGCCCATGGAGCGTGCGCTGCCGGCGATGGTGCGCACCGCGGCATCAAGGTCCGACGCAGTCAGGTCAGGCATCTTGGTCTTTGCAATTTCCTCGGCTTGGGCGCGCGACAACTTGCCCACTTTGTCCGTATGCGGCACCTTGCTGCCCTTCTCGATGCCGGCTGCTTTCTTGATCAGCACGGTCGCAGGCGGTGTCTTGATGATAAAGGTGAAGCTCTTGTCCGCAAACGCAGTGATGACCACGGGCAACATCAGGCCCGGCTCCACTTTCTGCGTCTGGGCGTTGAACGCCTTGCAGAACTCCATGATATTGAGACCGCGCTGACCCAAGGCCGGCCCGATAGGGGGGCTGGGGTTGGCTTTGCCTGCAGGAACCTGCAGTTTGATGAAGCCGACTATCTTCTTTGCCATATGTCACTCCTAGTGGGTACAAGCGGGCTTCGCAGCCCTCCCCGGTTGTCAATCAACACAACTGCACTATTTCGTTTTGCCCAAAAGCCATCTGGCAAAGACGACATCACGCCTTCGAATTCGCTCCGCCGAACTACGCCTTTTCCACCTGGCCGAATTCCAGTTCCACCGGCGTCGCGCGACCGAAAATCGTGACCGACACCCGCAGCTTCGACTTGTCGTAGTTGACGTCTTCCACCATCCCGTGAAAATCGGTGAACGGCCCTTCCTTCACACGCACCGCTTCGCCGGTCTCAAACAGAACTTTCGGCTTGGGCTTTTCTACGCCTTCTTGCATCTGCTGCATGATGCTCTGCACTTCTTTCTCGCTGATGGGCGGCGGCT
>CAIZGN010000678.1 GCA_903932505.1 Candidatus Hydrogenedentota bacterium | reverse complement strand
CCCAAGGATGCCTTTTCACCTGGCAAGGTGTCCATCGAGGCCCCTGTGAGGGAGAAAATATTCTCAACCAAGGGTGCGCCGGTTGTCGTCTTCATGTTTTCCCGCTCACCGACCCGCCGTATCGCCTCCTCCATCCGTTTCACGGCGGCTTGGGTCACCTCAATGGGGGTGCCGCTGGGAAACTCGATTCGCCCATTCAAAAGGTAACTATCGATGGGGGGGAACATGATGAACTTGACGAACCCGCCTTTAATCATCCCGACCCCCGAAAACACGATGGCAATAAAAACGACGGCAGTGACATAGGCGTTCCGCATCGCCAGCCGAAGCACGGGGGTATACCAATGATCCACGACGAAGTCGAACGCCCAATTGAGTTTATTCCGAACCCAATGGATCGGGCGTTTCTGCTGTTTTTGGTACTCCGGCCCGTTGAAATCGGGCAGATGACTGAGATGGGAAGGCAGCATCAGGAAGTTTTCAAAAGAGGAAACCAGCAAGCAGGTGATGATCACGAAAGGAAGAGTCCAAATCATTTTCCCCATGAACCCGCCAACGAAGAACAAAGGAATAAACCCGATTATCATGGTGGCTCCGGAGGCCACGACCGGGACGACCATTTTCATCGCGCCGTTGACCGCCGCGTCAATGGAGGATTGCCCCTGCTTGCGGAGCAGGTAAATGGTTTCTCCTGTCACGATTGCATCGTCCACCACCATACCGGTGGCTAGGAGCAGGGCGAAAAGCGCAACGAGATTAAGTGAGTTACCCGTTATCCAGAGGACAATCAAGGAACCGAAAATGGATATGGGCACGCCGTTGGTAGCCCAAACGCCGAGGCGAAAATCCAAGAAGAGCCACAGCGCAAAGAAAACGATGGTGATACCCTGAATAGCGTTTACCGCAATGGTATTCAGGGAGGCGTCGATTGCTTGGGAAAGGTCGTGCCAAACTTGCAACTTCATGCCTTCGGGCAGAGCTTTCTGATGTTCATCCACATACTGGCGAACTGCTTTGGCGATGCCAATGGCATCCTCCGAGGCCGTCTTGAAAACCCGAACCATGATGGCAGGTTCACCGTTCAACCGGGCAGAAACATAGTCTTCGGTAAAGGCATCCTTGATTTTCGCCACCTTGTCCAGCGTAATGACTTCCCCTTTGGGCCCCGCCATCACCTGGATGTTCTTGAATTCATCACCCCAATACTTGCGGCCTATGGTTCGCAGACGTATTTCCTCACCCTCAGTACGCAATGTTCCCCCGGTCAGGCTTTGACTGTTCGCTCGAACCGCCATCGCCACTTGGTCAAACGTCAATCCATACTCGCGCAGTCGCTCTTCAGAGACCTCAATGGCGATTTCATACTCCCGGGCACCCACTATCTCGACTTGGGATATGTTAGGCAGTGCCTGAAGATCCCGCCTTACATCCTCCGCCCATTCCTTCAAGCGCCTTTCATCCAGTGTGCCCGTCAGTCCGATCTCAATCACCTCATCCGGTAAGACGGGTCTCGTAATGATTGGCTTGTCAGCGCCGACAGGAAAGGTCGATACCGCATTGATCCGGCTGGTGATTTCTTGTGCCACAATATCGATGTTATATTTTTCCAGAACCTCGATATAGGCCATCCCATAGTTCTCGAAGGCTTTGGTGGTGTATTCCTTGATGCCCGGAATCCCATTGACGGCTTCTTCGAGTTTCGTGCAGACCGCCTCCTCCACTTCCTCGGGATCGGCACCGGGGTATGGCACAAGTATAGTGACCAAGTCTATTGTGGTTGCGGGAAAACGTTCCCGCACAATCAACAATCCCGCGAGTGCCCCCCCAGCGAAAATCAGCACCATTCCCACCTTGGAGAATATGGAATTTCGGGCAAAAGATTCGATGATGGCCCTCATGAAGGCGATCCTCCGGCAGGCGCGGTCTCAACTTCAAGCAGGGCGTTTTCCATGGGGTTTACGAGACGGGTGGTGACTACTTGGTCGCCGGGTTTCAACCCCTCCGAAACCAGGGCCTCGTTGCCCTGTTCATGCACCACCTTGACCTTGACGGTCCGAAGGCGATTTGCTTCATCGACGTACACCGTCCCATCAAAATTAACGGCCTTGCGGGGCACCCGGAACACGTTTTCTGCCGGTCGGCCGGGGATATTGACTTCACAGAACATGCCATCCACGAGCGGCAAGGTGCCTTGGCTGGGCGTCTCACCCGGGTTGGCAACCACGCGAATGGCGACCGTGAGCGTACGGGTGCGCTCGTCGAAATCTTCGACGCGGTGCACCGTGCCCTTCCACTCGCTCTTGTCGTCCTCGGTCCACCTTACGCTGCATTCGATCGGCTTGAGTTTATCAAACCAAGCCTTGGATTCCTGCGTAGGATCGTCAAAAAGGAGCCATTCCCGAGCCTCGTTGCTGTCGAGGGGGACCGAAATTTCGATGGTGGAATCGTCGGCGAGGGTGATGACCGGCATGCCGGGGCCGATGTATTGGTTGATTTCCAGACTTTGAATCGCCGTTGACCCGGCCCCCATCCCCATCGCCATGGCCGGACTGGCCCCGCCAAAGGATTTAATACGGGCGTTGAAGGGTGCGAGCACGGTGGTTCGCTCCAAGCTCAGCTTGGCCTGATCTAATTGAGCCTCGGCGGTCTTTACCAAGCTTTCAGCTTGTCCGCGCTGCTGCGGAAAAGCATCGATAGCCTGTTGCACCTGAATAACCTTGTCTTCAGCCTCAATGAGTGCGCCTTCGGCGAGTTCCACCCCGTGCTGAGCGCCCACCTTTTTCTCAAAGAGGCCCTGCACGCGGCCATATTCGCCCTTGGCCAAATCTCGAATGCGCTTGAGGCCCTCGAGGCGTTTTACATCCGCCCCGTGTTTTTCTTCCAGCAATGCCAGTGAATTTCGAGACTGGCTGACATTGGCCTCTGCGCCGTGTAATTGCAGTTCATAGGAACGCGGGTCAATCTTGAAGAGCACTTCCCCTTTGGGAATGATTTCTCCACGTTCCAGACGGGGATGGACTTCCACCACGGTTCCGGGAACTTCGGCGGCCAGCGACACGGTGTTGAGGTTGTGGGCGGTGCCATAACCGGCGACCATGATGGTAGGGGATTCGGGTTGAACTGCAAGGACCGCCACATGGATCGGCTGCTCTTTCATGTCAATGCGCTTGGGTTCTTCTTTCAAGGCGGCGAGTGCCCACATCACCCCCAAACCGGCAAGTAGCACGGCAACGCACTGTATGGAGATTAGAATTGCTTTTCTCATGTTATCGCTTCACCCATGCTCTCGGAGATTAGAACACACGACCCAGTCCACGCCGGGGCGATTATACCCGCCTCATACCTTGTAAATCACCTTGCGGGGCACTTCCCGCCGGGTTGCAAAGCCCGTTGGCATACGATAAAGTCTTATCAGCATCCAATCATGTGAAGGCGCACGACTTTCGAGCCCCAACGGGGCAGAGGAGAAAAAGGATGACAACAAGCCGCGAGGAAGTAAGGAAAACCATACGCTTTGAGCACCCCGGACGTCTGGTAGGCTCTTTACCGGAGCCGTATGGGAGCGATTTTGCGCATGTAGGGCTTTCGCCGTCTCCGGACGATCGCCCTGCGGGGGGGACGGGTACGGACGAGTGGGGGTCGGTATGGAGGAATATCGGGGTATGCCGTCTCGGCGAGGTTCAGACGCCCGCCCTGCCGGATTGGGCCGGTTTCGAGAATATGCGGATTCCGGATATCACGGAAGAACACCGTTGGCAGCCACTTGTGGGAGCGCGGGAGCAGGCGGGGGATAAATTCCTTATCGGGTCGGGTGTTTCCTTGTATGAGCGAACCCATTTTATTCGCGGACTCGAAAATACGTGGGCGGACATTCATCTGGAGCAGGAACGCCTGCTGCAACTAATCGACATTCTTGTGGATATGAATCTGGAGATCATCCGGCGCTATGCGGCCGCCGGTGTGGATGGATACATGTTTTGCGACGATTGGGGTCTACAAAACGCACTGATGATCGACCCGGAGGCCTGGCGCGCCCTTTGGAAGCCGCGCTATGCCAAGGTTTATGGGGCCGCCCATGAGGCCGGGCTGCTTACCCTGCTTCACAGCTGCGGCCACATCGTGGACATCATGGACGACCTTATTGAGGTCGGTTTGGACGTGATCCAGATGGATCAGCAGGAAAACATGGGTTTGGAACTGCTCGGGGAGCGCTTTGGTGGTCGCATCGCCTTTTGGTGTCCGGTGGATATCCAAAAGACGATGGCACACGGTTCGCTGGACGAGATACGGGCCTACTGTCGGCGCATGCAGCGGACGCTGGGGGGGGCGAAAGGCGGGTTTATTGCCGGTTGGTATGCCGATCCGAAGGGTGCCGGGCACACGCCCGAGGCCATTGAAGCGATGTGTCAGGAATTTATGGCCATCTCGGCGGAAATCGCCTCCGGTGGTTGACTTTTCGCGGAAGCGACAAGTATTCTCGGTTTGAGATAATCGTGGCAACCTTGGAAAGGAAAGTGATCATGTTGGTACACAGCGTTTTCTTCTGGCTGAAGCCGGAACACGCGGAGGCCGATAAGGCCGAGTTTCTGGGCGGTTTGCAATCGCTTGTCGGCATCGAATGTGCCAAAGGGGTTTACGTGGGCACACCGGCGGCGACGCCCGCCCGTCCGGTTATTGATTCGAGCTATACCTTTGCCCTGACGGTGCTACTCGAGAGCAGTGAAGACCACGACGCCTACCAGTCGCACCCCCTTCATTTGCGCTTTCTGGAGCAGTTTCGTTCCTATTGGGAAAAGGTGCTGATTTACGACGCCGAATAACACGGGGGATGCGATGGACGAGGGCAGCCACATAGAATGGTATTACGCCGAAGGCGGGCAGCCGAAAGGCCCCGTGGACGAGGCGGTCTTGCAGGCACTGGCGGGTTCTGGAACCATCACCGCTGAAACTCTCGTGTGGAATCCCCAGCTTCCTTCCTGGGTTCCCTACGCCCGCACGGGTGCCTTGGGCGAGTCGTTTATTGTGCATCAACCGACCGTTCGATGTGTGGAATGCGGCGTGGATGCCTTGCTTGATGAGAGCATCGCCGTGGGGAATGCCTTCGTCTGCGCCTCCTGCAAGTCGGTCTTTCTGCAGCGTCTGGAACAAGGGTTGGCGGTGCCGGCCACCATGCATTACGCGAGCTTCGGTCTGCGGGTGTTCGCGAAGTTTATCGATGCAACGCTGATCTATTCTTTTCAGTACCCACTCATGCTCTTGATTCGCCTCGCCTCAGACTCCTCCGAAAGCACGCTCACACCGCTGCTTTGGGGTCTGAGTTCTTTCTCCGGGATTTGCTTTGGCGTGGCCTATGGCACCTACATGGTGGGCCGTTATGGGGCCACCGTGGGGAAGATGGCCATGGGTCTCCGGGTGGTGCGGCCTGATGGCCAGCCGGTAACCTATGCCCGAGCTGCGGGCCGGGTGTTTGCCGAGTACATTTCAGCCATTTTGATGAATATCGGGTATATCATCGCGGCGTTTGATGATGAGCGTCGCGCACTGCATGATCGTATCTGTGAAACACGGGTCATTGTGGATTAACTTCTCAGGGAAGGTGCACGTCCATGGAACAGACAATGACAGCCAAGCGGTTGGCCTGCGAAACCTGCGGCTCCCCCCTGCCCTTCCCTGCTTCACAGCCGCACACCGCTTGCGCCACGTGTGGCGCGGAACATTGCTATGCGGTTTTCCCTGCAGCCTTTCGCGTCGAAAAGGAGGATAGCGCCGGAGAACGCGTTGTTTCCGACGAAGAGTCCACATGCTATGTCCATCCCGGCAAACGGGCGGTGGAGGCTTGCGGCATCTGCGGTCGGTTCATGTGCTCGCTGTGCGATATCCCGACGCAGGGAAAGGAGATTTGCCCGGAGTGTTATTCCAAGCGGGTCGGACCGAATGGTTCTCCTGAATTCCGCACCTCGTTTTTCCGCTTTGACCGTCTTGCACTTCTTGCGATTCTGGCCCCCCTCGTTATCGCCCTGCCTTTTCTGGTCGGTGCCGCCTTGGCGAAGGAATCGGTTTTGGTCGGCATGGCCATAGGTTTCGGGTTCATGATGTGTGTGCTAACCGCACCTATTGGGTGCTTCGTTGCCATTCGGTACAGGAACGCGCCCCTGCCCCCCATGATGAAGCGACGATTTTCGAAGATCGTCCTGACCCTTGCCATCTTGGAATGTGCTGCCGCCGCACTGGCGTTCATCGCCTTCTGTGCGCTCTTTGCCATAGGGATCTTCCAAGCCTTCCAAGGAGGTCTGACGTGACCCACGAACGCATCAAAGCACCGTCGCGCCGCTATTTCGGCATCCTCTTGCCGATAGAGGTCTTCGTATTTCTCGGGCTCATGCCGTTGATACCCCGACAATATCTTTTCCGCAGGGTGGAAGAAAACGGTGCAGTCGCACTCGAAGTGCTCAACCGCTGGTTCTTTCAAGACACCCGGCACTGCTACGATTTCCAGGACATTCAGGCGATTACGGTGCGCCGAACCCGTGCGGGTCTTTGGATATCCATTCTTATGGCCTTTTTCTCGATGATTTTCGTTTCGCTGTTGGCACTGGCCATTCGCTTTGAGCTTCCAGAGATTACGCAGATCCTGCTGACTGTCTTTACCGCCTTCGCGGTCTTGTTTCTACTGCTCAACCTCGTGCGTGGTGCAACCTGCGTCTGCGAAATCCATACGCGCGTGAACAAGGAACGCCTGTATGGTCTAAGTCGCTGGGGACAGGCACGCCCGGCTGTTGAGGCCCTAATTAGCGAGATCGAGACGGTTCAGGGCCCGGCAGAGATCCCGCCGGGAACCGATGCCGTGGCGTGTGCGAAGGCGTCTTTGTCTCTTGTGCAAATCGAGCACATTCGCCGCCTACCCATGCCGACCACGGGTTGGCATAGGGTTTTCTTTGCACTGCTGCTCCTTATGGCTATTTCCTCTGCCGTGGATTTGCGCATCTACTCCGAATGGAAAAACTTGGGCGACATGTGCCTTTTTTCGCTCCTGCTGTTGACTGGAAGCCTTGCGGTGATGCGGCAACGGTATGATGGCGCTGTCCGCGAAGCCGTGTTTCATCCCATGGCGAAACGCTGTGCGTTGGGCGGGATGGCCGCTCTCTTGGGGCTCTATTACCTGTGCCAAATGTTAGCAATGACTGAACTCATGAGCAGTGCCGGTGCATTGGACGTCATGGATGGTGGTGTGCTGCGTCCCGGGCCGGTTTCGATTTTCACCGCCAGCGTGGTGAATATCGCGCTGTTGACGCCCTTGGGTGTTCTTGGTTTGTGGGGATTAGCCAAGAGTCCGAGGAACAAAATGTACGACTAGGCGGCTGCAGCGATGGAGCTTCTTGCCTCCGAGGCAATGCTTCTGCTAGCGTTCCCGCATGAGCGCATCCATTATCAATGTCCGGCCTGGCCCGACCGTTTTGCGGGTAGCGGTTCATCTGGGACTTTTTTTTGTCGGACTTGAATTGCTGAAAGCCTGCCGGGCCTCAACTTGGAGCGGCTTGTCGGCCGGTGATGTCTTTGGTCTGATGGTGGCCGGTTTACTGTATGGGACGCTGGCCGCATTGGGCGTGGGACTGTTCGGCGGCGGGTTGCGCTGGACAACAAGGCAGGGCATGTCGTGGAAGGTGGCGGGACCGCTTGCCGGGGGGATAACGGGCCTCCTGATGTGGGCCTTCCTAAGTGTTCACCGGGAACAGTGGCCTACTGGGGATGACGCGCTGGTGGTGGTGGCTCTCGGGGGATACGCGGTCTTTGGTGCAGTCTGGGGTTTGCCCGGATGGGGCATGATGGTGGCGTTGCCCTTGGCGGCGGGGCTGTTGGCGATTCCGCTTGCTGCGGACTACGGACTGATTCATCCGGCTCTGCGGGCCTCCGCGCAGTGGTGGCCGATGATCTGGGTGGCTTTCATCGGCCTTTGCGGCTTGGTGTTGTGGAGGAAGCCCGGTCGATGGATTCTTCGCCTTGTTCACGTGGTACTGGCATTCGCGGGGCCGTGGCTGGCCTTGCAGTATCTCGACCGAATGCCTGCCGCCACAAAGGCCGTCGATGCGCCCAATCTCATCTTCGTTATTTCTGATGCCTTGCGCGCGGATATGCTTTCACCCGGACGCAGCGCGACTCTGCCGATACTCACTCCCGAAATTGACGCTATCGGACGTTCAGGGGCGGTCTTTGAGGAGGCCTATTCCCTCGGGCCTTGGACGATGCCCAGCATGAGCGCGTTGTTTGGTTCCACCTACCCGCCGAGCCTAACGCCGGGCGCGGCGCACACTGCGTGGTTGGGCGAGTTGTGGCGCTATGCGGTGAACCCGGCACCCAAACCTCTTGCCGTGCAACTGCGGGATCGCGGCTATGCCACCGGGGCCATTACTTCGAACGCACTGCTGTGGGGAATGCCGGGTTTGCTGGAGGGCTTCGACCTATCCCTGCAAGCCCACCCGGTGCTTCTCGTCCGCGCCGGACTTTTTCGTGCCTGTCCCTTTCTCTGGGAGGCGCTTCACGCGCGCATTCCCGCGCTGGCCCCGAAACGCCCCCACGATTGCACCGAGGTCTTGAACCGATATGCAGATGGTTTTCTACGACGCTGCCAAGACCGACCCTTCTTCCTGTACCTGCACTATATTGACCCGCATGCGCCCTGTGACCCGCCCGAACGGTTCCGCACGCTTCAAGGGCCGTGGCCGTTCTATTACCCCTATGACGGCGGGGAGGCATGGGGCATTCCCCGGCTTGGTTCCGGTTTCAACATTGAGGAAAAAGATCGACCCTATGTGCGGTCACTCTATGAGGGCGAAGTCCGCTACATAGATGAGTCGATGGGGCGCCTGATGAAGCGGCTTGCTGAGTTGGGGCTGGATAAGCGCACCTATGTGTGCTTCATGTCAGATCACGGTGAAGAGCTCTGGGATCACGGTCGATGGGGGCATGGGCAGTCCCTTCGGCAGGAGCAAGTGCGTGTGCCTTGGATTATCACCGGTCCCGGCATCGCGCCCCAGCGCATCCCCGCTCCGGTTTCCGCCATTGACTGCCTGCCGACCTTGGCGGGACTGCTGAACACTGAGCCAGAACCGCAGTGGAGTGGATTGAGTTGGGCGGAACATTTGTGCGAGGGACAAGCGGCCCCATTGCAGCGGCCTGTTTTCGTTCAGGGCACTTGCGACACCTGCTGGCCGAATCCACAACAGGCCATGGTCGATGAGGGGTACAAACTCGTCCGCGAACTTGGAACCAATGCCGCACATCTCTACGACCTGCGCAAAGACCCGGGGGAACAGAGCGACCTTGCCCAACAAGAGCCTGCGCGGACGGCGGCGATGACGCAAGCCATCGACGCCTGGCAGGCCTCCTTCCCGTCCCGGTTTGAAAGTGCGGCCGTGCCTTCGGGCAATAGCGAGCAGCGGGAAGCGCTGGATGGGATGGGGTATTTGCGGTAGGTTGTGTGGTGGAGGCGAGACATCTCCCGGCCCTCCAGGCCACCCCCTTCGAAGGGGGATAGGACTGCGCTTCGCGCCGGGTGATGTTTTCGCAGGGACACCCCACCCCCGCCTAGTGGGCGTTATCGATTTTCAGATAGTCGATCCCGAACATGTATCGGGGTGTGGCGACCTTCGCGTTGCAACCCGTGATTTCGACTCGAAGGATATTTTCTCCACCACGAAGGTCAAATGCACCCAGGGATTTTGGCCCTGTGGCTTTGACTTCCGGCGCGTAGAAATCCCGCGCCTCCCCGGCTTTATTGCCGTTGACAGATATCGCCATGATGCCGTAGTCCGGGGCTTCGGTGCAGGCCGCGAATAGCTCGTACTTACCTTCCGTGGGAACCCAGAATGCCAATTCCAAGGCATCGCCCGGCTTTCCATCGCGCCACCACAATTGGGCAGCATTGCTCCAACCGTAGGAGGTGTCCATCTGCACGCTGGCCTTTCCTGCGGAACAGGAGACGACCCGAAGTTCTTCGCCTTCGAGGGCACCCGCGATGCGCTTTGGCTTGTCGTAGGGCGGCACCACGAGGCTCTCCGCACGCAGGGGTGCGAAATTATCCGTGGCGGCGGCATCGGCATACCAGTAACTGACGGCGGACTGGCTGATGGAACAGTCTTTCCAGTGCCACACTTCGATGTCGAAGCGAAACGCGGTGGAGAAGGGGATATTGTCGAGAATGTGGAAGCGGCTCACGCAGGTCTGCCCGAGATTGGCCGGACCATCGCAGCGCGGTTGATTGTGATAGGCATGGGTGAAAACTTGGGGCGAGCACCAGGCGTAGCCATAGTAATCTTCCGAACCGGTCCCGAAGTGGCTGGGGAATTTTTCGCTGTCCACGTAGATTTTCTCATCACCCTCGCCCCACCACTGCGGAACCGGGTTTGTAATGTGTAGCATGTCGCCCACGAATCGTCCCCGGCCTTTGACCTCAACGTAGTTCCAATCGCGGCGGGGGCGCGTGGGTATGTTGCGCTCGGAGCGCCACTTGGCGTGAAAATACAGGGAGTCGGGCGTCCACGCGCGGGGTGCCGAGGTGTGGGTAAAGGCGAGGCTCACGGGTTGCGACGATGTGTTGCGCAGGGTTATGGATGCGGAGTTTTCAAAGGGCATTACCCAGTGCGCATACATGCGGCCTTCAGGATCAAAACCGCAGGGCAAGGACTGAAAATGCGCATAGCCGGGGGCATTTCCAAAGAAATCGCCGAGTGGCGCTTCTATGGCAGGAAGCTTTTGCCCGTCGAAGACAATCTCGATGACGCATTTTCGCAGGGCGGCTTCAATGTCCTCCGCCTTTACGCGGCATGACAATTCGTAGAGGGCAGCGGGACCGGTGAAGGGCGGGATGAGGGCGGTTCCCCCGGGTTGAATATTGAGTTCCATGGCTTCGGCATGGGCACCCGCAGGCATGGATGCAGCTCGCGAGGGAACGGTGAGGGCGCTGGCCACAGCGGCGATTTTATCTTTCGACAGGGCCGCCCGCTCCGTTGAAAAAGATTCCACCGCCGTGCCCGGCGCATAGGTGCGGTAGTTGATGTGGTAATAGAAATTCGGCTGGGAGGCGGTCACTTTACAGTGAAGCGCATAAGGCATGGGCAGGTAGGAGTTCCATCCTTGCGCAACCATGTGGCCGATGGGCTGCGGTGCGATCTCGTGTTGGCCGCCGAGGTAGGTCTCAAGGGATGCCTCGAAGGTGGGGGTTGCTGCGTTATCCATGTAGATGCGCACCACGCCCGCATCTTTGGGATTCGCCGACCAAAACCGGACAATCGCGCCCGGGCCGTCTACGTCCATCAACACATATTCCTTCGCGCCGTTTCGCTCTTCCTCGCGCAGGAACTTGCCGCGATCGTCATTGGCGAACCAATTCTCGTCGGTGGCGGTTGCAGAATCCGTAGACCGCTGGTCATAGCTCGAGAACTGCTTGCAGACATAGGAGGGCGCTGAAACTTTGGTCAGCGCCTCCATGTTCGTCATTTCATCCAGCAGTTGGTCGAGCGTGACGGTCTGGGCCGTCGCGGTCAGGCTCAGCACACTACAACACACGACCCACAGGGCCACCAACCAGCAGCGTTTCGCACTCATGACCATTCTCCCGGTTGCGCGGGGGACTTTCCCGCGTGATTTGCCGCATTGTTGAGGGTGACTATCCCAGCATGCCCCGGACAACCTCGGCGACTTTTCCGATGGCTTCCGGAAGTTTCTCCACGTCTTTTCCACCCGCCTGCGCCATGTCGGGGCGTCCGCCACCGCCACCACCGACGATGGGCGCAATGGCAGCCACTATCGCACCGGCCTTTACGCGGGCGGTGAGATCCTTGGTGACCCCGGCACACAACGAAACTTTGCCGCCTTCCCCACTGCCCAGCACAATGACGCCGGAACCGAGCTTGTCGCGGAGATTATCCAGCACCATGCGTAGGCCCTGGGCATCCTGACCATCCACCACAGCGGCGATGACTTTGACCCCGGCGATATCCTGCACCTGGCTCATGTAGTCGACCGAGCCGCCCGTGGCGGCGGTCTGTTTCCACTTTTCCACTTCGCGCTGAAGGCGCTTATTGTCATCAATGAGCGCCTGCACGCGGGTCATGAGCTCGTTCGGATTCGCGCTGAGCATGTGCGCGGTGCCCGACAGTTGACGTTCGCGCGACTGGAGGGTTTCCACGGCGGGATCGCCGCAGACGGCCTCTATACGCCTAACGCCGGACGACAGGGCCGACTCGCTCAGGATTTTGAAGTAACCGATAGCCCCGGTCTGTTTGACGTGGCAACCACCGCAAAGTTCCATGCTGAATTCGTCTATGCGTACGACGCGCACCACGTCCTCGTATTTCTCGCCGAACAGGGCCATCGCGCCCGCAGCCCGTGCTTCCTCGATGGGCTTCAGCGAAGTTTCCACCGCCACATTCTTGCGCACGTAGGTATTGACCATGCGCTCGGCATCTTGAAGCCGATCAAGGTCGATGCCCTCGAAATGCGTGAAGTCGAAGCGCAGCCGGTCGGGGCCGACATAGGAACCCGCCTGATGCACATGGTCACCCAGCACTTCCTGCAAAGCGGCTTGTAGAAGGTGCGTGGCCGTGTGATGGTTTTCCGTGCAGGCCCGTTTATCCGCGTCGACCCGCGCCTCAACCTTGATGCCGGTGCGCAGGGTTCCGCGATTGACCTTGCACGCATGGAGCGTCATCTTGCCGACGGCGCGGGAGGCCCCGGTGATAAAGGCGTTGCCATCAGGGGAATCAAAGGTGCCGTGGTCGCCCGCCTGACCGCCGGACTCGGCGTAGAAGGGGGTTTTGTCGAGAATGACAAAGCCTTCCTGTCCTTCTTCCAAGGCTTGGACGGACGCGCCATTGGCGACAATTGCGAGGATATTGGCGGAACACTCCACGGTGTCGTAGCCCACGAATTCGGTATCCCCCAAGGAATCGTGCAGGGTGCGGTAGATCGGGCTGATTTCCGCCTGTCCGCTGCCCGCCCAGGCACTGCGGGCCTTTTCGCGTTGCTGTGACATCGCCTTGGTAAAGCCTTCGCGGTCCACGCCGTAGCCGCGATCTTCCGCAATGTCCGCCGCGAGGTCGAGCGGGAACCCGTAGGTATCATGCAGCTTGAAGAGGTCTTCGCCCTGCACCACCTTGTCGCCCTGCTGCTGCATGCGCGAGAAGACCTGATCGAGCAGATCCATGCCCTTCGCGAGCGTATCCGCAAAACGCTTTTCCTCGGTGAAAATGATTTTCTTAATCTGGCTTTGGCCCTCGATAAGTTCGGGGTAATGATGCCCCATGACATCGACCACCGATGAGCAAACTTCGTGCAAGAAAGGCTTTTCGAAGCCGAGTTCCCGGCCAAAACGTGCCGCGCGCCGCAGGAGCCGACGCCATACGTAGCCGCGCCCCTCGTTGCCCGGCAGAATGCCATCGGCCGTCATGAAAGACAGCGCCCGAATGTGGTCCGCGATGACGCGGAAGGGCACCGGGCAGTCGGCGTAGTTCGTCTTGGTGAGGGATTGCGTGGCCCCGATGATCGGTGACAAACCATCCGTGTCGAAGACCGTGGGTTGTGCCTGCAGGAGGGCCGCCAGACGCTCAAGGCCCATGCCGGTGTCAATACCCCGGTTTTTCAGTTGAGGACGCGATCCATCCAGCTGCTGGTCGAACTGGGGGAAGACGAGGTTCCAGAATTCCATGAACCGTTCGCGGGGGTCATTTTCCAGGGTGGCCGTGGGGTCGATGCTCTCACCCTTGTCGTAGAGCAGCTCTGAACACGGGCCACAGGCGCCGGTATCCCCCGCCGGGCCCCAGAAGTTATCTTTGGCACCCAGACGCACGATGCGCGACACGGGAACCCCCACTTCCTTCTCCCAGATACCGAAGGCTTCGTCGTCATCGGTATAGACCGAGACCCAGATGCGATCCGCCGGGATCTTCATGACTTGCGTAGAGAATTCCCAGGCCCACAGGATGGCTTCCTGCTTGAAGTAGTCGCCGAAGGAGAAATTTCCCAGCATTTCGAAGAAGGTGAAATGACGGGCGGTCTTGCCCACTTCATCCAGATCGTTGGCCTTGCCGCCTGCCCGCAGACACTTCTGCGAGGTCGTGGCGCGACGATAAGGAACCGGCGCTTCACCGGTGTAATAAGGCTTGAACTGAACCATGCCCGCGCTGGTAAACAACAGGGTGGGGTCGTTGCTCGGCACCAAGGTGTCGCTCCGCTCGACCACATGGTCGCGTTGGCGGAAGAAATCCAAAAAACTCGCGCGGATATCGTTACTCTTCACCGTTTATTCTCCAGTTGGTTGTCCGTTGAGCATTATCAGTTGCTAGCCGAAGACGGCTAGGAGGTCTGTGCCTTGTTTGCCAGTTCACCGAAGCGATGCACGACCGCGAGGGCCGGATCGAGGGGCACTTCGGCATGCGCGGTGCCTGCTGGCGTTGAAATGAGCGGGGTCGGGCGCACCTTTTTCCCTTCAAACTGGGGCAGCCATTCGCGCTCGGCTTCCAGCATGTCGGACACCATGGCCCGAACTTCGCCGAGGGTGCGACTGGCGGAGGTGAGCGGGTCGAGTGCGCAGGCCGCGACCACCAGATCAGGATCACCAGTGATGGCCGCTTCCACTGTCAGGCCCTGCACATTCACATTCGTGAGGTTAAGCGCGGCGCATTGGGACGGTAATTTGCCTACGACCGTGGGGTGCAATCCCATCTTGTCGGCAAAAACCGGCACTTCCACGCAGCAACCCTGCGGCAAATTGGTGATGTAACCCTCGTTGCGAACGTTGCCCTGGAACTTGAAGGGACGCCCGGTTTCGAGCGCCTCGAGGATGTGCGAGCAGTACTCTACGCTGCGCTGGCCGAGCTTGGCCGGTTCGCTTTCGAGCATGTCGACGTCCATGAGCTTGTCGCCGATGAGGCGGCACCATTTGTAGTAGGCCCCACTTTCGCCACCAAAGGCGGGCTCGTCGCAATAGGTTTTGAGGGCGCGCTCGCTCCCTCGAAACCACGGCAGATATTCGGAAAGATGCCCGGTGCTTTCGGTCATGAAATAGCCGATGTGGCGCATGACTTCAATGCGCACCTTCTCGTTGATGTAATACTCCGGCTTTTCGCACAGCGCCTTAAACTGGGGATACAGATCCTGGCCCTGGTGTTCCATGCGCAAAAACCAGCCCATGTGGTTGATGCCTGCGGAGAGAAAGTCGATCTCTTCCTTGGGCAGGCGCAGGTAGCCCGCGATGAGGTCGAGCGTTGTCTGTACGCCATGACACAGCCCGACATATTTGGTGCCGGGCACCTCGCCCAAGGCCCAACACACCGCCGCCATCGGGTTGACGTAATTGAGCAGATAGGCCTTGGGACAGAGCCGCTTCATGTCGCGCGCGATGTCCATCATCATGGGGATGGTGCGCAGGGCGCGAAATACGCCGCCCGGGCCCAGTGTGTCGCCGATGCACTGGTCCACGCCGTGCTTCAGCGGAATTTCGTAGTCCTTCTGAAAGGCATCCACGCCACCCACCTGCAGCATGACGATGACGTAGTCCGCATCGCGCATGGCTTCATCGCGATCCAGCGTGACCTTGACCGAAGCCTTCAAATTGTTTTCGGCGATAACCCGGTCGGCGAATTTTTTCATGCGGTCCAGTTTGGGCCGCGTACGGCTCATCAGCCGGAATTCGCTGCCGGCCAAGGCCGGTGTCGCCGCCAGATCCATGAACAGGGTCTTGCAGAACACAATGCTTCCCGCGCCGATCATCGCAATCTTGGCCATGGTCATTTCCTTTATGTTGGGTTTCAATGTGCCACCCCATTGCGAGTGACAACCCCCATTTATAGCATGTTTCGCAAGAAAAATGCACAGAAAGTCCCGCCCCAAACCTTTCAGACGTCGAATTCGGGCTGTTTTTCTGGCCTTCGGGTACTCGCAGCGGCTATACTGGGCCCCTTCCAGTCGCACGTCTAACGAAAGGCCTTTATCCGATGCCAGCGCATTTTATTGAACCCGGGGTTCCTTTGCTTGTGTTCTGGGTCTTTGTGGCAGCGGGCATACTCATTCAGGGAATCAGCAAGTCGGGATTTGCCGGAGGCGCGGGGATTCTTTCGCTGCCGCTGATGATGTTGGTGATGCCGGTGGACAAGGTGACGGCGGCGATGCTGCCGCTGCTGGTGCTTTGTGACATGAACGCCATCTATCACCACCGCCGCAATGTGGTGTGGCAGCAGGTGATGGCGATTTTCTGGCCCTCGCTCATCGGCACGGTGCTGGCCACGGCGGTGTGGTGGCGGGTGGGGCAAGAGGGCATCGAACACTACGCCGGGCCTATCAAACGCTTTGTCGGGGTCATTGCGATTGTGTTCGCGCTTTATATCGTGGCGAAAGAAACATCCATGCGCTGGGCCGAACACCACCGGGCGGGGAAGAAAACGGCGTTTGTGGCGGGGGTGACGGCCGGGTTTACCTCGTCGATGGCGCATGCAGCCGGGCCGATTGTCAGTCTCTATTTCTTTTCGCAGGGCTTGGGGAAGAGCCTTTTCGTGGGCACGGTGGCGTGGACGTTCACCTTCATCAATCTTTCCAAGGTGCCGTTTTTCTATCTTACCGGCCTGCTGACTTGGGATGTGCTGAAATTCGACCTGTTCCTGATTCCGCTGATTCCGGCGGGATCCTGGCTGGGGCATTGGATGCACCTGCGGGTGTCCGAAAGTCTGTTCAACCGGATTATCATGGTGTTGACACTGATTGCGGGGGTGCAACTGGCGTTTGACATCAAGATCATTCAGCCCGCGCTGGAATGGATCGCGCCGCGCTAAGGGTCACTCGGGCCACACGCCGCTATAGGCTTCGGTGGCCGGGCCTTCCTGATAGACGCAACCATCTTCCGCCCACTCAATGGTCAGCACGCCGAACACGAGATGCACGTTGACCCGACGGTCCACACGATCCGTGATCATTGAGGCGAGGGATGACCCGCAGGAGCCGCTGCCGCTGGCCATGGTAACGCCACTGCCGCGTTCCCATATACGCATGACGATATTCTGCCGGTCAACCACATTGACGAATTCCACATTCGTGCGCTTTGGAAAACTGGGGTGGTTTTCCACTTTCGGGCCTACCGTGAGCAGGTCTGCCTGGGTGGCGTCATCAACAAAGATGACCGCGTGCGGATTTCCGATATTGGCGCAGGTGATACGCACCGTGCGGTCATCCAGCACGAGTTCTTCTTCCAAGACGCGCCCTTCGGGACCCAGCATGGGGATTTCGCTTCGCTCAAACTTCGGGCGGCCCATGTTTGAACGTACGGTCAAGACGCGCCCGTCTTCCACATTCAATTGAACACGATTCGGGCCCGCGAGGGTTTCAATCACGAAATCCTTGGCCTGGGTCATGCCGCGTTCGTAGACATATTTGGCAAAGCACCGGATACCGTTACCGCAGGTCTCCGCCTCGCTGCCGTCCGCATTGAATATGCGCATGCGGAAGGGGGCTTCCTCGCCGGGCAACACCAGAATGATGCCGTCCGAGCCCGCACCAAGATGGCGATGACTCATTTGCCGCGACAACTCCGCCGGATCGGCGATTGTGTGCTCAAAACCGTTAATGAAATGGTAATCATTGCCCAAACCATGCATTTTCGTGAACGGGATACCCATGCTATTCCTTTCTTGGCCCCAAAAACATAGTAATAGTATACACAAAAAACAGCGCTCGCTTCCCGTTTCTATTCCTATTGGAAATCCCCGAGCCGGAGAAAACCGACGATTGGGTTGGATTCGCGGCGTTGGCTACCCCAAATGAGACCCGGCGAACGCGAATCAGGCATTTTTTCGGCATGGGAATCGGCTGCATCCACCCCGCAAAGACCTACAGTTCAATACGTTAGACCCCGCGAATAAATTGGCACGTTTCATGCTTGCATCCAGACGGAATAATGAGAGCGCAACAAGTTACCAATGGTGGCGTAATGGTTCGCATTACGCGGATCAGCCACTTAGAGGAGATTGAACCATGAAGAGCAAGAGAATCGGGTACGCAATGGGCGCGGTATTGGCCCTGTTGTTGGGTGTCGCCCTGGTCGGTGGGCTTGGCGGAACACCGAAGCAAGTTCGGGCGCAAAGTGCACCGGAGGCACGCACGGCCCTGAACGGTCTGAGTGACGCCTTCGCCAAGGCTGTTGAAGTGACCTCCCCCTCGGTGGTTTTCATCGAGGTGGAGAAGGAAATGAAGCGGAGCGAGATGGGTGGAATGCCAGATCCGCATGGCGACATTTTTGAGCGGTTTTTCGGCCCCTTCGGTATGCCCGGCCCAGGAATGCCCGGCCCGCGCGGACCTCGGATGCCCCGTGGGCCGCAGCAACCTCGCAATGACCAAGGCAATGACTACGAGGGCGACCAGTTCATGCCTTATGGTCAGGGCACCGGGTTTGTCATATCTCAGGATGGTTATATCGTGACCAATGCCCATGTGGTGGGCGATGCGGACAAGGTGAAGGTGAAACTCGCCGACGGTCGTGAATTTGAGGCGAAGATCATCGGGTCGGACAAGCAGACCGAAATTGCGGTGATCAAGGTTGAGGCCACGGGTCTCCCGCCGCTCAAGCTGGGCGACTCGGATAAGCTGCGCGTTGGTGAATGGGTGATGGCGATTGGCAACCCCTTCGGGCTGTCGCACACAGTGACGGCCGGTATTATCAGTGCTTGCGGACGCGGTTCAACAGGCATCACCCAATACTCTGACCTCATCCAAACGGATGCGGCCATTAATCCGGGCAATTCCGGCGGGCCGTTGCTGAATCTGGACGGAGAAGTCATCGGCGTGAACACGGCGCTATACAGCCGCAGCGGTGGATACATGGGCATCAGCTTTGCGGTGCCGGTGAACATCGTGAAATATGTCCAGGAACAGCTGATCAACCATGGATCAGTCTCGCGTGGTTATCTGGGTCTGATACTTCAGGACAACACGCCTGACCTCGCCAAGGGAATGCAGGTGGAATACACCAAGGGCGTGCTGGTTCCTGAAGTGCTTGCGGATGGCCCGGCGGGACAGGCGGGCGTGCAACCTGAAGACATTATCGTTGAACTGAACGGCCAACCCGTCGAAGAAAGTGCTTCGTTCAAGAGTCGCGTGGGCAGCACCGCCCCGGGCAGTGAAGTCAACCTGGGCATTCTGCGGGCTGGTAAGCGCATCGACCTCAAGGTCAAACTGGGCGAGTTGCCGAAAGAGCGCGAAGTAGGTGGCGGGATGATCGAGAAGAAGACGCCGGAAGGGTCAAAGATCAAACTCGGATTCACCGTGCAGAACCTTACAGAGGAAATAGCCGGCCAGCTGGGCTTTGAGAACCAGAAGGGCGTTGTGGTCACTGAGGTGTTGCCCGGTTCCCCCGCGGATCACGCCGGTCTGGTTCCGGAACTTCTGATTCAGGAGGCGAACCGCAAGCCGATCACAAATGCGAATGATTTCGAGTCGGTCATCAAGGATGCGAAACCCGGAGATGCACTCCTTCTCAAGGTTCGCGACGGCGAATTCTCTCGCTATATCTCCCTGAAGATCGACGAAGAAAAGAAGTAAACCTCCCTCCCGCCGTCCGGGGGTGGCGCCTGCGCCACCCCCGGGCTTCGGTCAAAACAACCCAACCATGCAGCCAAAGGAGTCCGGGACATGACGGTGGATGTGAAACAAATAGGCGAACGGGTCGCCCAGGAAAGCGCATTGCTCAACCGCGTGCGCGCCGAAATCGGGAAAGCCATAATCGGGCAGGAGTATCTCATTGACCGGTTGTTGCTGGCATTGTTGTGCAACAACCATGTCCTTATCGAAGGCGTGCCCGGGTTGGCGAAAACGTTGACCGTCACCACGCTGGCCCGCGCGATCCAATGCGCTTTCCATCGTATCCAGTTCACGCCGGATCTGCTGCCGGCCGACTTGATAGGCACTTTGATTTACGATCCCAAAAACGGCGGATTCGTGACGAAAAAAGGCCCGATCTTCGCGAATGTCATTCTGGCCGACGAAATCAACCGCGCCCCTGCCAAAGTGCAAAGCGCATTGCTTGAGGCCATGCAAGAGCGGCAGGTGACCATCGGTGACACGAGCCACAAACTTGAGGAACCGTTCTTGGTGCTCGCCACGCAGAACCCGATCGAGCAGGAGGGCACTTACCCCCTGCCCGAGGCCCAAGTGGATCGATTTATGTTCAAACTGGTGGTGACGTACCCCACCAAGGACGAGGAACGAAAGATCTTGCAGCGCATGGCGCGCAGTGCCCCCAAGATTGATATCGATCCGGTTCTGGATCCGACAAGCATCTCGCGCCTGCGCGAATTGTCTGATGAAATCTACATGGACGCCAAGCTTGAAGACTACATCGTCAATCTCGTGGAAGCGACGCGTAATCCCGAAGCCTATGGGATGAAGATCTCGGATCTCATCCGCTACGGAGCCTCACCGCGTGCCACCATCTTCCTGGCCATGGCCGCCCGCGCGCACGCGCTGCTGCAAGGCCGTGGTTATGTGACGCCGCAGGACGTGAAGTCCATATCACTGGATGTCTTGCGCCATCGCGTCATTCTCACGTATGAAGCGGAAGCCGAGGAAAAGACGGCGGAAGACGTCGTCGGACAAATTTTGGATACGGTCGACGTGCCATGATCCCCAAGGAATTGGCCAAAAAAGTCCGCTATATTCAGATACACACGAATAAGGCGGTCAATGACGTGCTGGCGGGTGAATACCACAGTGTATTCAAGGGCCGTGGCATGGAATTTGAGGAGGTTCGCGAGTATCTCCCCGGCGATGAGGTGCGATCCATTGACTGGAACGTCACCGCGCGCATGGGTCGCCCCTTTGTGAAGCGTTTCCGCGAGGAGCGCGAGCTTTCCATCATGTTTCTGGTTGACCTCTCGGCTTCGGGTGCTTTTGGCACCGTTGATCGACTGAAAAACGAGGTGGCCACGGAATTGTGCGCCCTGCTGGCCTTTTCGGCGGTGAAGAACAACGACAAGGCCGGTTTGATCGTTTTTACCGACCGCGTCGAGATGTTTATTCCGCCCAAGAAGGGCGTGTCACATGTGTTGCGCCTCATTCGCGAGCTGCTGGCATTCACGCCACGTCAGGCGAAAACGAACATCGCCGAGGCGATGGATTTTCTGGGACGGGTTACCAGCAAGCAATGTGTGGTCTTTCTGGTTTCTGATTTTCTGGGCGAGGACTATGAACGGCCGATGCGGGTGCTATCGAAGAAGCATGACCTCATCGCGGTATCTGTGGCGGATCCCCGGGAGATGCGCATGCCCAATGTTGGGCTGATCGAGCTGGAGGATGCAGAAACCGGTGAATTGGTGTTGCTGGACACCGGCAGCGCCTCCGTTCGCAAGGCGTACGAGCAACACGGCAGCGAGCGCAATGCCGCCATTCGCTCGCTCTTCGCGTCGATGGATGTGGAACAGATCGAGATAGAAACCGGGCGCGATTATGTGCGCGATTTGGTGAAGTTTTTCCGCAGCCGGGAAAGAAGACAGTAGGAACCGTATCGTAAGGATTCTCATGCCATGAGTGACAAACTAAATTTGAGCCTGCCTGAGCGGAAACAGGGATGGAAGCCATCATCGAGCATTTCGCTGGTATTGCAGATACTGATGCTATTGCTCGTTTCGTTGGTTCTTTACCGGCTTTCGAGCGAGCCTAAGAGCATCCAGAACCTCGCGGGTTCCAATATTGCGCCCGCTACCCAAAAAGAATTGGCACTGAAGCTTCAGAAGCAGGGCTTGGACGAGCAGGCCGCAAATACATGGCAGGCCTATCTGGATACGGCGAATTTGCCGGACGAGGAGTCCGCCAACATCTGGTATCAGATCGGCCAGCTGCGGCAAAGCTCCGGGGCATTTGGCCCGGCACTTGAAAGTTACTACCGCGCGGAGATTCTCGGCGTGAGCGAGGACGTGAAGAACGAGATTGGACGACGCACCGCGCAGTGTCTCGAAAGCCTGGGCAAGTTTTCGGCGCTGCGCTATGAGCTGGCGGGCCGCGTCGGTCTGAACAAGGACGACAAGGCGGTGGGCGAGGATGTGGTGGCGGAGATTGGCCCGCAGAAGATCACCCGCGCGGATCTCGACCAGCGCGTGGAAGCGGAAATTGACCGACAACTACAGCAGATGGCCGCGTTCCTGCCTGAAGAGCAGCGCAAGGAACAGAAAGAGGAAATGCTCAAGCGTTTTTCCTCCAACGAGGCGCGGATGCAACTGGTCACGCAGATGGTGGCGGAAGAGGTGCTGTACCGCAAGGCGCGCGAATCAAAACTTGCAGAGACACCGGAAGTCCAGGATCTCGTGCGGGACACCGAGCGCAAACTGCTTGCGCAACAGGCGATGGAGAAGGAACTGAGTACCAAGGTCAACATCACCCCGGGTGATGTGCAGACCTTCTATGACGCGAACAAGGCCCGCTATGTGCGCCCCGAGCGGGTGCGCGTGGCCTATGCCAGCCTCCCGTCTGAAGACGAAGCCCGCAAAATCCAGTCGGCCCTGGATGCAGGACAGGCGATGAAGGATGCGGCCGGTGCCGCCGCGCAAGAGACTTGGGTGGAAAAGGGGCGCGGGCTCCCCGCGCTGACGCTTGCCGCCGAGAAGACGGATGCATTGTTCACCGTGGCAACCGGGCAACGCCTGAGCGAGCTCGTTGCCACAGAGAAAGGGCAACTGGTTTTTCAGGTGCTCGAAAAGAAGGCCGAGGAGCAACGTCCGTTTGAGGAAGCGCGGCAGGAAGTCTACGGCGCGCTGCGCCGACAGAAGGAGCAGGAAGCGCAAACACAATTGCTGGAAGAGCTGAAACAGCAGTACAACGTGGTCATTCACACCGCACAGTTTGTGCCGGAGAAAAAGGTGCAGGATCTGTCCAAGGATCAGGTGCAGGTGCAGCCGACGGTTCCGGCTGCCCCGCAGACCACCACACCCGCACCCGCACCGGTTCAACAGCCGGACAACGCCCCACAGGCAGGTAAATAGGGCATGTACAAGACGGCTCGCACATATGGCATGGCTGCCTTGATGGCGGTGATGCTCTTGCTGGGCGGCTCGTGCGCCAAGAAGGCGGACGAGGCGAAACCCGCGCCGAAACCGGTTGAGGAAACCGCCGAGCGCGGCCCTGCCAAGGTCACCACGCGCATTGACCGCAATGAAATCACCATTGCGCAGCACCTCACCTTTGACATCGAAACCTCCCTCGAGGAAGGGCAGCAGATTGAATTCCCGAAATTCGGGGAGAAGCTCGAACAGTTTGGGATTGTGGAATTCAAGGACGCGCCGCCCGTACTCGGTGCCGATAAACGGGTCACCCGAAAACGCACCTACCTTCTCGAACCCTTCCTTTCCGGCGACTATGTCATCCCCGCGATGAACCTGAAATTCTGGAAGGAAGGCGAGGAGGAACGCCACGATCTTGAGACCAAGGAATTGAAGGTCAAGGTGACTTCGCTCCTTCCCGAGGACACAAAAGACCTGCAAATTGGCGACATTGCCGGGCCAGTGGATATTCCCAGAAAAATAGGATGGAAACCGTTGGCAGGGGGACTTGCCGTGCTCCTTGCAGCGCTTGTCGCTGCGGGACTGTGGGTATGGCGGCGCAAGAAAAGCCGAGCTTGGCAGGCCCCCCCCATTCCTCCGCATGATATTGCCTTCGCGGCGCTCCAGCAGTTGCTTGCGGAAGATCTCATCGGCCAGGGTGCCATCAAAGAGTTTCACACGCGCCTGTCGGACATTCTTCGCCGCTTTCTTGAGGGCCGCTTCGACCTGCACGCCCCGGAACAGACCACGGAAGAGTTTCTGCGCGATTCACGGACTGAACGCGTACTGTCCCGCGACGCACGAAACACGCTGCGGGATTTCCTCACCCAGTGCGACTTGGTAAAGTTCGCAGAGCATCTACCCGGCACTGGAGAAATCCAGCGGGCCTTTGATATCTGCAAGGAGTTTATCCTGAACACGCCGCCCCTACCGGAAACCCCGGCTCAAGCTGCAGGAGGAACCCGCTAATGCGCTTTGAAACGCCATGGGCCTTCCTGCTGCTGCTGCTTATTCCACTGCCGGTGTACCTGAGTCTCTTCCGGCGCGGACGGGCGGCGTTCCAGTTTTCCTCCACCAAACATGCGGCGGCTTCCGGGCGTTCCCTTCGACAACGTCTGGCCTTCCTGCCTACCCTTCTGCGGGTACTCGCCATGGTTCTGTTTGTGGTCGCACTGGCCCGTCCACAGAAGGGCGGGGAACGGGTGCGTGAGGTGAGCGAAGGCGTGGCTATCGAGATGGCGGTGGATCGTTCCTCCAGTATGGGCGCGGAAATGACCTATGGCGGGGAACAGATGAACCGGCTGGACGCCGTCAAGCGGGTCTTTGAAGAGTTTGTTGCGGGCAACAGCGGCGGGCTTGATGGTCGCCCCAACGACCTCATTGGCCTGGTTTCTTTTGCTCGCTACCCAGAAACCAATTGTCCGCTGACCTTGGGGCATGGCGCTTTGTCGCGCTTCCTCGACAGTGTGCATCTGGCGCAACCGCGCGGTCCCGAGGACGGCACGGGCATCGGCGATGCCATCGTTTTGGCGGCCGCCCGCCTGAAAAAGGCGGAGGAAACCTTGGCGAAGCAGTTGGAAGGTGGCGCCAAGAACTACGACATCAAGAGCAAAATCATCATCCTGCTAACCGACGGCCAGCACAATTGCGGCAAACGGATGCCGCTGGACGCCGCGCAACAGGCGGCGGAGTGGGGCATCAAAATTTATACCATCGGTGTGGGCGGCGGCGAATCCTTTACAACGGTGCAGGGGCCTTTCGGGTCGTTCAAGGTGCCCGCGCAGTCGGACCTCGACGAACAGACCCTAACGGGGATCGCCGAGAAAACCGGCGGGAAGTATTTCCAGGCCCAGGATGCTCAGTCGCTGCGCGCGGTGTATGAAGAAATCGACAAGCTGGAAAAAACTTCGGTGGAAGCCGTGCGCTATGTCAACTGGCGCGAGTACTTTGTGCCGTTTGCGGTGGGTGGACTCCTGCTGCTCGTTGTCGAAGTACTCTTGTCCACCACCGTATTCAGGAAAGTGCCATGAGACTCTACGCCACCGAGATGCTCCTGCTGCTGTGGCTGGTGCCCGTCCTCCTGGGCGTATATGCGTGGGCGGCACACCGACGTGCGCAGGCGTGCCGTCTTTTTGCAGAAGCGGGACTACTGGGCCGCCTCACCCGCTCGGTGAGCCGCGCTCGCCGGATCTGGAAGGCGGCACTGGTGTTGACCGCCGTCGCGTTGCTCTCCGTGGCCTTGGCACGCCCGGCGTGGAATCCCAAGCCCAAGACGGTGAAGCGCGAGGGTCGTGATGTGGTCTTCCTGCTTGATGTGTCGCGAAGCATGCTGGCCGAGGATCTCGCGCCCAATCGATTGGATCGCGCCAAGCTCTCGATCATGGACTGCGTGGAGAAACTGCAGGGCGATCGGGTGGCCTTGGTCGCCTTTGCGGGGAATGCCACTGTGCAATGCCCACTGACGCTGGATTACGGATTTTTCCGCATGATGTTGGAGGGCGTCACCCCGGAAAGTGTTTCACGTGGCGGCACCCTGATTGGCGATGCCCTGCGCAAAACCCTCGACGAGGTATTCGACGATCAGGAAAAGCAGTACAAGGATATTGTGCTGATCACCGATGGCGAGGATCATGACAGTTTCCCTGTGGATGCGGCGCAGAAAGTGGGCGAACGCGGCATTCGTATTCTTGCGATCGGCTTGGGGGATGAAAGCCAGGGTACGCGCATCCCGATTACGGATGAGCAGGGCCGGAAGACCTTCCTTTCCTACAAGGGACAGGAGGTTTGGTCGAAACTCGATGGTGACACCCTGCGCAAGATGGTCGTCGCCACACCGGGTGGACGTTACCTCAATGTGGCGACCGGAACCTTTGACCTCGGTGCTATCTACCTCGATCTCGTTGCTTCCGCCGAAAAGAAGGAAGTGGAATCCAAGTCGGTCACACTCTACGAAGAGAAATACCAGATCTTTGTGGCGTTGGCGTTGATTTTACTCGGCATAGAAATGACTGTGAGCGAGCGGCGACGTGTGCCGCTTGCGCCGGTCGCGGACGGGGTGAAACCATGACACGACGGGCTGTGATAGGAGTCGTCCTCGCCCTGTGTGCGGCGCAGGCGGGTGCGGAAGGTGTGCGGTCAATCGTGCAGCGGGGCAATGACGCCTATGCGAAGGGCGACTTTGCCAAAGCCATTGAAGCCTACGATGAGGCGGCGGTGAGCGCACCGGAAAACGCCGACATCCTCTTCGACAAGGGAACCGCCTATTTCCGGCAGGAAGATTACGAAAAGGCGAAGGAAGCCTTTGAACAAGCGGCCACCAAGACCAAGGATCTGGCACGCGAGGCGCAATGTAATTATAATCTCGGGAATTGCGCCTTCCGCGAGGCGGAGCGCCAGCGCGACAGCGACCTGAAAAAGTCGGTAGAATCCCTGCAGAAGGCGGTGGATTTCTACCAGCGTGCCCTAAAGTTGAATCCGAACGACACGGAAGCCGCGCGCAATATCGAAGTGGCTCGTCTGACCATGAAGGTCATTCTGGACGAGATTCAGAAGCAAAAGGATCAGCAGCAACAGCAACAGCAAATGAAGAAGGAGCTGGAGAAGCTCCTTCAGGAACAGCAGACCCTTCGCGGTCAAACGGACGAGGCCGGGCGGAGCGGTCAGACGGGTCAGGACTTGGCCGCACCGCAGGGTGGCCTCGCAGACCGAACCAACGCACTATCGCAGCAAATGGCCCAGCAGTCAGCCCAGCAAATGCAGGCTGCACAGCAGGCCCAGCAGCAACAGGGACAAGCCCCGGCACCGCAGCCACCATCCGCGCCACAGATGGCCCCGCCGAGTGCGCCCCAACAGGCGCTCGACCAAGCGGTGGTAAAGCAGCGGGAGGCGAAGGATCAGCTGGCCGCCAGCGCGCCTCAGCAGGCGTTACCGCCACAAGACGAGGCGATCACGAAGATGAAAGAGGCGCTCGATGCCATGAATAAATCGAGCGACCAACAGCAGCAAAAGGATAAGGACCAGCAGAAGCAAGATCAGGGTCAAGGACAGGACCAACAGCAGCAGGATCAGCAGAAGCAGGACGGTTCTGAAGGCGAAGGTGAAGGCGCGGATAAGCAGCCGCAGGAACAGCCGAAGAACGCCGGTGAAGGCGAAGGTGGCTCCGAACAGCAGCAACAGCAGGCCAAGCAGAGTGAGGGTCAGGAAGGCGAGCAGATGCAGTCCAAGGGTACACTGCAGGATTCGCCGGAAGATGTTTTGAACGAGGAAGAGGAAAACCGTGACCGGCGGACACAGATGCCCTCATCGCAGCGGAATATTGATAAGGATTGGTAGCCCCATGCGCACCGTGAAACGTGCCATCATCATCGCGATCGCCCTCCTGTGGGCGGCATCGGGGGCGCATGCCCAGACGGTGCGCATGAGTGCTGCGGTGGAGAAGGACACGGTGTTTGTGGGGGAACAGTTCACTTTTCAGCTCCAGATTGAAGGGGATGACCAGCCCCCCATGCCCGCCATGCCGCAGGTGGACGGATTGATGATTGAGGATGTGGGTGGTCAACCGAGCAGCTCTCAATCCGTGACCATTATCAATGGGCAGATGCAGCGCCAGGTGCGCAAGAGCTATATCCACGTTTACCGCGTAACCGCCCAGCGTCCAGGTGCTTTTCTTATCCCGGCGATCGAACTGACGATACAAGGCCAGGTTTGCCGCACCCAACCCATTCGCATCACGGCGCAGAAGCCGCAGGAGACCGAGGATTTCAAATTCAGGCTGGAATTGAGCAAGGCGCAATGCTACACGGGTGAACCCCTTGTCTTCACGGCCACCTGGTATATTTCCAAGAGCGCGCGAAACGTCAATATTTTGATCCCCGTGCTGGAAAGCCCCGATTTTCAGGCCATCGACCTGCAACCGACGTCCACCGGCAATGACTTGGCGGAAATCCCGGTGAATGGCAAGCCCTGCGTGGCCAAACAGGCGAAAGGCACTTTGGACGGTCGCGCCTACACGACCATCACCTTCTCGAAGGCGCTTATTCCCCGGAAGGCCGGTGTATTCGATTTTCCGGAGGCCACTGCGGCTTGCGAAGCGGCTATCGGACAGGACACGCGCCGTCGCAGTGGGCCTTTTGGCGATCCGTTCTTCGACGGCTTTATGGGCGGTGCCCAGACCCGCTATGGCGGTGTGGTCACGGCCTCCAACCCACTGCACCTCGAAGTGAAGGATGTCCCTTCTCAGGGACGCCCCGCGAGTTTCAATGGCCTTATCGGGGCGTACAGCATTGAAGCGACCGCCACCCCGACCGAGGTCAATGTCGGCGATCCCATCACGCTCACGGTAAAGGTTCGTGGCGGGCAGTATCCTGATGCTGCGCAATTGCCACCGCTGGAAAGCCAGCCCGCGCTCGCCAAAGATTTCAAAATCCCTAAGGAAATGGCCCCCGGCAAGGTTGATAACGGGGTTAAGGTCTTCACGCAAACCATTCGGGCGGAGAATGCGCAGATCACGCAGGTTCCCCCCATCGAGCTGAGCTTTTTCGACACGGATGCCGGGCAGTACCGCACCGCGCAGACGGCCCCGATTCCCTTGAAGGTACACGAAACCACGGTCGTCACATCGGCCAGTGCGGAAGGTGTTACCACCCCCGCCGAGCGCAACGAAATTACCGAACGCCGGGATGGTATCGCGCACAATTATGAAGGTCCGGCGGTACTGGTGAATCAGGCGTACGGCCTCGGCGCGTGGATGAGCTCTCCCTTGCGCGCGGGCATCCTCATTTTCCCGCCGCTGGGCTATGCGGCCCTCTTGGTGGGGTTGTTCGTCTATCGCCGCCAAGGGGCCAATCCGGCCCAGCGTCGCAAGCGCAAGGCGCACAGCACGCTCTGCCAGACTCTGGACCAATTGTCCACAGCAGGCAACGCACAAGCCGGCACACAGGCGCTTGACGCCTTCCGCGCCTATCTCGGGGCCAAACTGGGCCTTACTGCGGGCGCTCTCACCTACGGTGACGTACGGGGTCCGCTGATCGCGTGTAACGTGACGCCGCAAACGCTGGCGGCCATCCAAGGGCTTTTTGAGGAGGGCATGGCGTGTCAGTACGCGGGCGCACAAACATCCTCCGACATGGTTTCGCGAATCATCGGCCAGGCACGCGAACTTGGTGCGGCACTGGAGAAGGAGTTGCGGACATGACGCGAAACGTTTATCCCGCAAATTCGAGGCTGGGCCAGGGGATGTTGTTCGGCGTTCTTCGCACCACACGAAAAATCGCCTCGGCCTTGCTGGCGGCGTTCTGCTTTAGCTGCTCTTGGGCCCCGGCTGCCACCTTGGAAACCAAGGTTACGGAGTCCTTGCTCATGGAGGCCACCCAATACTTCGATCAGGCCAATCAGGCCGCATCCAGCGACCCAACAGCGGCCAAGGAGCTTTATGGCAAGTCTATTCTGCGCTTTGAGCGATTGACGCATGAGGGTGGCATCGAAAATGGCAAATTGTTTTACAACATGGGCAATGCATACCTGCTGACCGGGGACATCGGTCGGGCCATTCTCAACTATCGGCATGCCCTGCTACTGATTCCCAACGATGTCAATCTGCGGCAGAATCTCGATTACGCACGAAGCCAGTGCCGGGACCGTATTGAGGAGCCGCAGCGCAAGGTGGTGCTGAAGACCCTGTTCTTCTGGCACTATGACCTGCCCCTGTCGGCGCGCATGACCCTTTTCCTGCTTTGTAACGCCCTGCTTTGGGGTGGCGCTGCGGCGCACTTGTTCTTTCACAAGAAGGGGCTTCGCTGGACGATTGCGACTTCCGCTGTTCTGGCGCTCTTGCTGGGGGGCTCGGTAATCACCGATTCCTACGTCAAGGCCCATGACCATGCCGGGGTGCTTCTGCAAGATGAAGTGGTGGCCCGCAAGGGTAATGGCGAGAACTACGGGCCCAGCTTTCAGGAACCCCTCCATGCGGGCACCGAATTCAATCTTCTCGAGTCACGCGGCGACTGGTACTATGCCGAACTTTTCGATGGTCGCCAGTGCTGGATTCCCGCTAAGGCTGCTGAATTGGTTCAGCCCGGGGCTTGAGGGAAGCGCCTTGAGGTGGGCGGCTTCCTGTGACCGTTCAACCCCTTTCGGGGTTGGCCCGGCTTTTCGGGCTATTCCGTGGGTTTCACCCACGGCTATGGTTGTTTGGCCCCTTCGGGGCCTGGGGCTCGGCTGACTTGCTTACCGCGATATTCCATCTGCCCCCCCCGGGACACGGCACAAAGAAGATAGATTTCCCCTATGAAGAAAGGGGAGAGCGGAAAACCGCTCTCCCCTTGATGGGATTCTTTCTGGAACCGTCTTAGTCGGCGATGTGTTCCGGGATGCGCATCCGGTAGAACGAACGCCACACGAAGAACATGGCAATCAGGAAGAAGAGCGCGGCTGCGCCTAGCTTCACTGCCGGTGTAAGCTCGATGGCCAGCTCGACGGCCAGCAACCCGAACAGCGTGGTGAACTTGATGACGGGGTTCATGGCCACGGAAGAGGTATCCTTGAAGGGATCACCCACCGTATCGCCAACCACCGTTGCGTCATGCAGCTCAGTGCCTTTCGCCTTGAGTTCCGTTTCCACGACCTTCTTGGCATTATCCCAAGCGCCACCAGCGTTGGCCATGAAAATGGCCTGATACAAACCGAACATGGCGATGGAAATCAGGTAGCCAATGAAGAAGTAGTGGTTGAAACAGGCAAACGCCAGCGTGGAGAAGAAGACGCCCAAGAAGATATTGAACATACCTTTCTGCGCGTATTGCGTGCAGATTTCCACGACACGCTTGGAATCTTCAACCGAAGCACGGCCGTGTTCAGTGTCCAGCTTGATGTTGCGCTTGATGAACTCAACCGCCTTGTAGGAACCCGTCACCACCGCCTGGCAGGAGGCACCGGTGAACCAATAGATGGTTGAACCACCGGTGATCAGGCCCAGCAGGAACAGCGGGTTCATGATCGACAGTCCCTGGTTGATAGCCCATTCGCCTTCGACAAGGGGAGTATCGACGCCATACTTGGCCGAAAGCACTTGGATGATCGAGAAAATCAGCGTGGTTGCACCCACGACCGCCGTACCGATAAGCACCGGTTTAGCCGTCGCTTTGAAGGTGTTGCCCGCGCCGTCGTTTTCTTCGAGGAAGTCCTTGGCTTCGTTGAAATCCGGGGTGAACCCGAATTCCTTCTTGATCTCCTCGGAGATATTCGGCAGGGCTTCGATCGCCGAAAGCTCGTAGACCGACTGGGCATTATCCGTCACAGGACCGTAGGAGTCGACGGCGATGGTGACCGGGCCCATGCCCAGGAAACCGAAGGCGACCAAGCCGAAGGCGAAGATGGCAGGCGCCACCATGATGGTGCCCAAGCCAAAAGTGCTCACGCCCCAGGCCATGCCCATCAGACCGACAATCACAATGCCCATCCAGTACGCGCTGAAATTACCGGCCACAAAGCCGCTGAGGATGTTCAGGCTCGCGCCACCTTCACGGGAGGCCGTGATGACTTCGCGCACGTGGCCCGAGTTGGTTGATGTGAAGATTTTCACCATTTCGGGAATCAAGGCGCCCGCAACGGTACCGCAGGTGATGATAGCGGAAAGCTTCAGCCAGAGGGTCTTGTCGCCGGCCAGATCCGGAATCAACAGGGCCGAAAGCACAAACGTCATCAGGATGGAAATACCAGAGGTGATCCACACCAGCGAGGTCAGCGGAATTTCATAATTGAATTTGCCGCCGTTGCCGAACTTGGCCTTTGCCCATGCGCCATTGATGAAATAGGACGCGGCACTGGTCAGGATCATGCCAATGCGCATCGTGAAGATCCACACCAGCAGCTGGACTTGCAGATTCATGGTTTCTTGCGGAAGCACCGCTCCCGTGACGGCATCTTTGACCTTAACGGCCAACAGAATGAAGGTGATCAGAGCCACGCCGGTCACGCCGTAGGTCTCGAAACCGTCGGCTGTTGGGCCAACGGAGTCACCGGCATGGTCGCCGGTGCAGTCGGCGATAACGCCGGGGTTACGAATGTCGTCTTCTTTAATCTTGAAGACGATTTTCATGAGGTCAGAACCGATGTCGGCAATCTTCGTGAAGATACCGCCCGCGATACGCAGGGCCGCCGCACCGAGCGATTCGCCGATGGCGAAACCGATGAAGCAGGGTCCCGCCCAATCACCAGGGATGAAGAGCAGGATGAAAAGCATGATGACCAATTCAACCGAGATCAGCAACATGCCGATGCTCATACCGGCCTGAAGCGGAATCGCCATGCAGGGGAAGGGCTTGCCGCCCAGACTGGCGAAAGCCGTCCGGGAATTGGCGAAGGTGTTGATGCGAATACCAAACCACGCCACGCCGTAGCTGCCCAAAATTCCCACGATGCTGAATAGCACGATGGTCCCAACCTTGGGAACCGGGAATTTCAGCAGGAAGTAAAAGTAAATCACGATCACCGTGGCAATAAATGCCCAGAGAATAGCGATAAACTTGCCCTGCGTGACGAGGTAGGTCTTACACGTCTCGTAGATCAATTCCGAGACTTCGCGCATCGATTTGTGTACGGGCAAGTTACGGATTTGCACATACTGCACCAACCCGAACACACAGCCGAGCACGCAAATCACCAACCCGCCCAACAACAGCGCATGGCCGTTTACGCCCATGAAACTCACGGACGATAAATCTGGGATCTTCAACTCCGCTTCACTGGCGTGCGCGAAGCCTGCGGGCAAGAGCACCGCAAGCGCAATCGCGCACAGAAGGGCCGACCTGGAGCATACACCCCATGATCGACGAGACACACTACTACACATCGCTATTCTCCTCTCCGTACCGAATAATCCGCCTACCAAGCACCGCTATAGCCGAGAGATTGCTTGTATTTGCGCACTATTCCGCCATTTCTCCTCCGACGGGTCGAAAAACTGCGCCTTTCGCGCCACGCCGGTTTACACGGTTCGCATCATACCCAATTTCGGAGAAACATTACAAATAGTGGGCGGCTTGGGCTTTGTTTGGGCGTGGCCTACTTTTTGCCGACTGTGATCATAACCGTGCTTCCGGTGTCCGCCTTGCTCAGCATGTATTGGACGACAAGGGTCCCTTTTTCATAGGCCAGTGAGGACATGTCCGCTTGTTTCATCGACAGGGTCTCTGTCCAAGCGCCGTCCTTCATGGCTTTTGCATAGAAGGCGGCCACAGTATCCAAGGCATCCGGGGTCGTACCTTGCACGAGGAAGGTGCCCTCTGCCGGATCGTTCGACGACATGCCAATTTTGAGTCCGGTGTAGATGGGGATATCCTTGGGGAAGTTGTCGGGGACTTTGGCGGAATCGCCCATAGTCATGGAGCCACCCGTACCATTTGAAATCTGAACATTACCGCTGTCTTTGGACATAGTCACGGAGACGTTCTCGCCGTCTTTTTTGGACGTGATTCCTACGACCTGCCCATCCTTCACTTGCACGTCGACATTGCCCCCGCTCTGCGCCATTTTTTCGAGGGCCACTTCGGCGAGTTTGTCTTTCGCTTTTCCGCAACCCGCACCGGCAATCAACGCCACCATCATGATCCAGAGTCCTGCCTTTATCGCATATCGTTTCATAGCCAATCCCTTTCCTGCTGTCTGCATTTTTGTGGTCATTGCAGCCAAACCTGCAACTCCGAACTCATTATGACTCATATCGCGGTGAGATTTCACACGCCCGAGCCCTTGAAAAACGGCACTTCCGAAGGGTGAGCGGTCGTCAGCTTGATCTTTTGCGCCAAATTAGGTATTGTTTGGGCATGGTGGACTACGCCGCCCCACAAGTTCAGACGGGGAGGGGCGGTGGCCCGTACTAGGATTCAAGGAAGGAACGCTGACGATGAGCATGTCCAAAGACCTTATTCAGTTCCTAAACGATGTACTGTTGGAACGAATGGCCCTGCAGGGAGAGAACGCGCCGCCCATGGATGCGATACTAAAGCAGTATCCCAATTTGCTGCCTCAGGAAGCTGCGGCGATCGTGGCCCGCAGTGATTCCCAGCTTATTGGCTTAGGTGTGCCGTACAACAGCAAGTCGTGCTGGTTTACCTGCGGCATTTCCTGCGCGCAGACCAAAGCCAACTGACACGCGCTTAATCTCTGATCACCCTTGGCCGGATTCGCCATGATTCCGGCCAAGGGTGGTTTTGTTCGCACGCCTGATGGTAAGCGGTTCGTGGAGACTCTGAAGATGACCGTTTCTCAATCCAAGCCGAAGCTCTCCCGCAGGGGATTTATCGCTGCGAGTTCGGGCGTTCTTCTGGGGGCGGGTATTGCCCCTTCAGAGGAAACAGTGCCGCTTTCTAAGACGGATGCTGAGATTCTCGCGCGGCTGCGAACACCGCACAAGCATCCTTCGCTCGTCCTTGAGCCCTCTTACCAAGCCGGGACATATGATGCCCTTGCCATCGACTGTCCGTTTGCCTTTTCCCATGAGGGCCAGTACTACCTCCTGCATGTGGGTTTTGACGGACTGGGGTATCGCACTGGCATTGCACGATCGGATGACCTGTTCCATTGGATAAAGGAGGGGCTGGTGCTTGATCGGGGATCGGCGGGTTCCATCACGGAATACAACGCCGCGCTGACTTGGATTGTGCGGGACAACGACCTCTTTGGATCGGGCACCTTGAAAAAGGTGAACGGGCGTTTTTTCGGCACTTACCACGCCTACCCCAAACCCGGCTACGAAACCGGCCCGGCCGCCATCGGTCTGTGCTGGAGCGACGACCTGCGGCACTGGAGCGTTGAGCCGCCCTGCCTGCGTGCTTCGGATCAGGACGCTGGTGCCTGGGAATGCGGCGGACTTTACAAATCGTGCATCGTGGAACATGAAGGCGTCTTCTACATGTTCTACAACGCCAAGACCAAAAGCGAACCTTGGGTCGAGCAGACTGGCATGGCGACCTCCACCGACCTCAAGACCTGGAAACGCGTCCGGGAAAACCCAGTGCTGCCTGTGGGCGCAAAGGGGCGTTTCGATGATGTGTTTTGCAGCGATCCCGGTGTGGTTCGCGTGGACGGTGTGTGGGCCATGTTCTTTTACACCCTTTCCAGCGATGGGCGTGCGCGTGACTCCGTTGCACTTTCCAACGACCTCATACACTGGCGCAAATCCGATGCGATCCTTATCGACGTCGGAGCGAGCGGCAGTATTGATTCCCGCTACGCCCACAAGCCCTCTGTCATCGCCAAAGATGGCAAGCTGTACCATTTCTACTGCGCCGTATCCCCCATGCCCGAGCGTCAAGTGGGCAAGGATAAGACCACTGAATCTCGTGGGCTGGGCGTGGCTACTTCCTGATCCTATCCTCATTTCCCGTCTATGCATGCAGATGGTATAGTACTGGGGAGTGCCTTCCTGACGGATAGGAATGCGAACTCCGGGTTAGGAACTGGATAAGGGGATGATACCATGGGACGTCAGATTCACTTGATGTGCGCTGGATGCGGATGGCGTAAAGATTTCATAGTCGGATGCGGCATGGCGTACAACGAGCCGAAATTATTTCTGTCAGATATGCTGTCACCCCGAGATAATTGGGAGGTTCAGGCACTCCTACGCCGCCCTGACTATCATGGATGTTCGGTTTCCCACGCCGTTTTCCAGTGTCCAGAATGCACCCGGTTGCAAGGCGAAGTCCTCTGCACCGTACGGTATGGAGAACAGGTACACCAAGTACCCCATCACTGCAAAAAATGCGGATGCCCGATGGTACATTTGCCGTTGGATGAGGATGAATGGGAACGAGTCCCATGGCCTTGCCCGAAGTGCGGACGCAACGGACTTTCCGTGACACCGACAGCACTGTGGGACTGAGGGTACACCACCCCTGCAACGACAGGAATATGCCGCACATCAGAGGTGAGTACGGTCATTGAGCAAATTCAGGCGATGCGATTTCAATGGGGCGTTTGCGACGGAAATCAGTTGGGAGTTCTTGCAAAAGTGGCTCCCACGCCGACGCTGTATTTTCGTGGCAGATCCTTGCCGTCCGTGTCTTGATAAACGAGCCACCGGATCCGGCTTTTTTCTTTGCCAATAGGTACTATTACAAGAGGCTTACATGGGGGTTCCGGGAGTGACTGTGTTCCTGTTCTTTTCGGTATCTTGTGCCCGGGTTCCTACACCGGATCGGAAAAGACAAAGAAGGAGAGCCGAGACCAGAGTTATGTCGGGCAGGGTGTTTTCGTTGGATGTGGGTAGGGTTCCGCATCCAAAGAGTCCGTGTTTTGTGTTTGCCACGACAATGGTCACATCCTCGCTATCTTCGAGCTTACCGTCTGTGACGGTGAATTTGATGTCGGGGTAGGTTCCTTTCGCCTTATAGTCCGGCGTCCATGCGAAGGTTCGGGTGTCGGGGTCGAATGTCGCGCCAGTGGGTAGATTTTCTGCAGCATAGCTCAGCGTATCCCCATCGGGGTCTGTCGCGTTCAGGGTGAATTCGAGCAGCTGCCCCTCCCGGGCCTGCTGGTCGCCGATGGCGGCCAGTACGGGGGCATGATTCCCCGGAGTGCTCACGGTGATGGATATGGTCTCCGAGGCACTCAACGGGGGGACTGCGTTATCGGTCACGGTGAACTGTATGCCGGGATAGACGGCGGCTGAACTTGCGCCGGGGGTCCAGCTGAAGGTGTGTGACCCCGGATCGAAGGATGCACCCGAGGGCAGGTTTGTGGCTGCGTAGGTCAAGGGGTCGCCATCGGCATCGGTTGCAGTGATGACGAAGGAAAGCCGCTTGTTTTCTTCGGATTGTTGGTTGCCAATCGGGTTCAAAACCGGGGCATGGTTTGTTGACCCGGCCGCAGAAATGGTCCAGAGGAAATTCTGTGAGGCGTTCCCGCCGCGTCTGTCGGACACATACAGGCCGACGTTATACGAGGGCGAGGCGGCGAGGTCGATCACGCCGGAGATCAATCCGGAAACGGGGTCGAGGGTGATTCCGGGTGGCAATCCAACGGCGGTGTAGTCCAGGGGATCTGTATCGGTGTCCGTGGCGCTGAGTTGGAGGGAGACGGTCTGTCCGACCTCGCTCGCCTGGTCGCCGGGATTTTCCAAGGTGGGGACATGGTTGTCGGTGTCGATGGTGTTGAGCACCTCGTTCGTCTCAATCGCCAATTCGGAGTCAAAGACGATGGTCGCCTTGTTGGTGATCGCCGTACCACCGGCCAGTTCCGCTTTGGGCTTCACTTCGAAGGAAACGTGGCCCTCGCCTCGGTGGGTGGTGTCGTTGGGCGGCAGGAAACCCGCGAGCGCGTCCTCGGGTAGGTCTCCGGTGTCGGGGTCGAGGGT
>CAIZGN010000677.1 GCA_903932505.1 Candidatus Hydrogenedentota bacterium | reverse complement strand
TCTCTGTGTCTCTGTGGTGAAAAGGACCCCGCTACCGAACCATCGCATCGAGTTCCCCCATCCTAAACCGCACCCCGACAATATAGGGCGATTCCCCGAGCGTCCAATGCCCATAGGTGGTACACACAAAAGTACCATCAGGCAAGCACTCAACACCGGGATATGCGCAGTCGCCCGATATCCGCGTGGCGTTCGGGGCGTTGTCCATCAACCGCACCCGATACTGTCCCTCACGCCCCTCCCGCAAATCTTCATACGTCCCCACCCAGCCAACCCAGTCCCCCCGCGTCGGACTTTCCTTGCCCATGTCCCGAAAGGAAATGAACAGGCGGCCATCGGGCGCATACTTCCCGGTATGCCGGTCACCCGTAAGCGACGCGGGCATTTCCCGTGGCACCGTCCAAGTCTGGCCCTCATCCCGCGAGAAAATAATGTACGAATGGTGTCGACGGCTGTTCTCCCGAAGCAAGACCGCCAATTCCCCGCCATCAGGGGACCGCACAATCCCCGGTTCACACAACTGCGCATCAGGCAGCGATGCAATTTCAACTGGATCGCTCCACGTCAAACCACCGTCCTTCGACAGAATCTTATAAACGTGAAAACCGGCCGGGCCAGGTGTCGCACGCAAAAAGCGACCATCGTCATGAAAGAGGCCCATATAGTTTCCGTCTTTCAACTGAACCATGGACGACAGGGCCACAATACCGCCGAAATCACCAATGGGCGCAAGCGGTGACCACGTCATTCCGTCATCCTCCGAAACAGACATCCGGATGGGATACAGCCCCGAAAACAGGTGCAGACGCTTCTTTCCCGAAGGATCGATCATGCGGAATATCGTGGGCACTTCCTGAGAGCTGGACCAATTCTCCGGAACCGGAAGCCGCTCGCTCCACGTCAAGCCCCCGTCCACGCTCCGCTTGTACACAATCGCACCCCGCCCATGCCCCTTCGGATACACGCACAACATCGTCCGACCGTCTTCCAGCAGCACCGTGGTGGGATGCCCCAAATACTGCCCCGCCTCCCGATCGACAATAACCTGTCGTTCCGTTTGTACCGAAAGGTCAATCTGCGGAATGGAAAACCAATCAGACAGCGCATCCGATTTCTTCAAGAAACCGGAAACACCGCAGGTGCAGCATGAAGTCATGGCGAGTCCCAGTAAAAACACTAAGATTAACCACACGATGCTTGTTCTCATGCGTCACCTCGTTCCTAAAAAACTGTTGACCCTCGCCTACCCCCGGCAAACAGCTCGAACGCTTTCGATAAGATAATCGAGTGCCTCGCGCGTCTGGCGCGGATTAATGGGCAGCGTGGCCACACTACCACCCAGACGATCCGCCACCGGGAACATCCCCTTATCGTACCCACGATTCCGGAACGCCGTTGTCCAATGCAATGGAATGTAATGCGCACCGACTTTCACGCCACGCTCATGCAGCATGGTGTAAATAAAATCATCGCGGTCGCGTCCGAAGGCTTCGGCATCAATAAGCACCGGATAAAGGTGGAAGACATGCTTGACGCCGGGCGCGGTCTTGGGCAGGGTGAGTCCCGGAACATCCTTCAGACCCTCAGTGATATACGCCGCGTTGTCAATCCGCCGCTGATTGAGCATGTCGAGCTTGCCCAACTGCACGAGGCCGACCGCCGCCTGAATATCGGTCATACGGAAGTTGTAGCCGCAATCATCGAAATCCTGAAACCAGAACCGGTTCCCCATCGGGAACTTTTCTTCGTCCAAACTGCAATACTTCGTGCTCTTGCCGTATACGCGCGTGCAGTGCGACCGGTACAAGGCGATGCGCTCAAAAAGCTCCGGATCGTTCGTCGTGATCATCCCGCCCTCACCAAGGGTGGATATGTTCTTCTGTTCGTGAAAACTGAAGCAGCCGGTCTTGCCCATCGAACCGGCCTTGCGGCCCTTGTATTCACCACCCACCGTGTGACACGCATCTTCGATCACGGCCAACCCGTATTCCTCGGCCACCGCGAGAATCGGGTCCATGTCGCAACACTGTCCATACATGTGCACCGGCGCGATTGCCTTGGTCTCAGGCGTGATCATCTCCCGGATCTGGGCCACGTCGAGATTGTAGGTCTCCGGATCAATGTCGACAAAATCAATTTCCGCGCCCAGCGTGGCAGCCGATGCCGCCGTGGCGATCCACGTCACTGGTGTGGTGATCACCCGGGTACCCGGCTTGATGCCAACGCCGAGCATCGACAAAAAGAGCGCCGCCGTGCCGTTGGAAACGCAGCGGGCGTGCGCGACCCCGCAATATTCCGCAAAGGCATTCTCAAACGCGATGCACGCATCTCCGCTGGTCGGCGCACCGTCCGCCAATACCCTCAGCATCGCCGCCTTCTCGTCTTCGCCGTATTCGCTTCCGTATTTGATTTGAAGGTCGTATTTCAGCTCAGGTGCCATGTTCCTGTTCCTTTTTCGATTGCAGCACAAGCGCCAGCGCATCCATGAGGGGTTGCATGGGCGTCTGGAGCACGCGCTGGGCTTTCCGATTGTCCAGCGAGGCGTCGTTCGGTCGTGGCGCGCGACCCGGCATCGCGTTTGAGTCCGTCGCAACCACGATATCCCGGGAATAGCCCAGTTTCTCCGCGATAAGACACGCCATCTCATAGCGGTCGATGCGGGTCGAACCGCCCAGATGAATCGTGCCCGTAAAATCACTACCCGCCATCTCAAGAAAAGCCCGACCCACCGTAATTACGTCGACCGGCGTGCGGATCTCGTTCGCCGGAAATTTCACCGCTTCCCCCTGCTTCAACGAGTCGAACATCTTCGCAAGAAAGGAATTCCCCGCACCCAACACCGGCAAACCCATCACCAGCGACAAACGCGACACCACACCCCGCTCCACCGTCGTGCGCACGATTTCTTCCGCGCGAATCTTCGTGTCCGCATAGAAATTCAGGGCCGTCGGCGCGTCTTCCTCGGTGTACATGCCTTTCGTACCGGCAAACACCGTGTCCGTCGAGCAAAAGATCATTTTGATTCCGGATTCACCGCAAAGATTCGCCAGTTCCCGAGTCACCCCCACATTGATGCGCTCGGCGTCCGCTTGATTGTTCTGGCAATAATCAATATCCGCCAAAGCCGCCGTGTGAATAACCGCTTCAGGCCGAACCTCCTCAAAAACCTTGCGCAACTGCGCCGCATCAGTCAGATCAAACTGAATGCAGTGAAAGCGTTCCCGTTCTTCCGGTGCCTCGATCAGCGACAGTGCATACACGTCCCAATCGCCGTTTCGCAGCGCCTGCCAAGCCACACTGCCCGCCACAAATCCGCCATACCCGGTAAGCATCAACCGTTTTGCCGACATAGCCGCCTCTTCCCTTCCAGACGCTTCGCGCCCAAAATTGCGCACCCCAGACATATTCTTATATGCTATCAAAGGAACCTGCGCACAGTCCAGCGCATGCAAGGAAACCCATGAACGATCTCAATCTCTCCATGTTCCGGGCCTACGACATCCGTACGCCTGCTGCCGATTTGCCCGATGCCCTCGCCGAGCGACTCGCCCTCGCCGAAGCGGTCTACTACCGCGAAGTGCTGGGAGCCTCCGGCGTGCTGGTTGCCCGCGACGCCCGCGCCTCCGGGCCCCGCTACCAACAGTTAGCGGTAGATGCCTACGCCCGCTCCGGCCTCGAGGTCGTCGTCGTGCCGCACGTGGCCTCAACCTGCATGTTCTACTTCGCAGCCATGTCCTTCCCCCAATACGCCGGGGTCATGATTGGTGCCTCCCACAATCCCGCCGGTGACACCGGTCGCAAGATTCTGGGCCCCGGGGCGCGCTCGATCGCCGAAAATATCGGCCCCAAGGGCGGTCTCGATTGCATCAAGGCCTTCTACACCGAAGGACGCACCTGCCTCTCGGGATCACGCGGTCGCATCATCGCCCACAATCCCACCGAAGCCTATGTGGACTACAGCATGGCACTCGCCGGGGTAAAGCACGGCGGACTCTCCGGTTTACCGGTGCTGCACGACTATCTCAACGGTGCGGCCGGCCCGGAAATGATGCTCGCCTTCGGCGCCGCCGATGCCCGCCTCACCCCGCTCCATTTCGCCCCGGATGGCACCTTTCCACTTGGCGATCCCAACCCCGTAAAGCAAACCAGCATCCAGGCCGGACTCGCCGAACTCGCCCGGGGCGATTACCGGCTGGCCACTTTCTTTGACGGCGATGGCGACCGGATTGACTTCTACCAGGGCGATGGTGCCTATCTTTCCTCCAGTTTTGTATACGCCGCTCTTCTGCCTGAAATTCGCATGGGCGTACAGTCGCCGGGTGCCGGAGTATACGCCTGCCTCAAGAGCAACCCCCTCGCCCTCATCGAAATGGCCCGTACCGGCGTCACCACTTCCGTCATCCGCAACGGGCATTCCCAGATCAAGAACGCCCTCGCCGAAAACCCCGTCATGTTTGGCGCAGTCGAGGAATCCGCCCATTTCTACGGGGCTTTCCAACACAAGGGCGAACATTATTGTCTCGAGAACACCCTTTACGTCGCGCTTCTCGCTGCGCGCATCTGGCAGGACGACCCCGCGCGTTTCGACCGCCTGTTTGCCCTTCAGGCCACCACGGCCCGGGAAAGGGAATGGGGCTACAAGTTCCCCGACGACACCGTCCGCCAAGCCGCCCTCGATGCGGTCGAGGCGCACTTCAGCAAGACCGGTGCCCAAGCCTGCAGCCGCATGGACAACGGCTACGATCTCGAAGCCACCCTCATGCGACGCGGACTCCCCTTCGACATCAACGCAAACACCGATTTGTCGCCGGATTGGCTCCAAGTCTGCCAGCGGATATCCCAAAGTGAAGACGGTCTCGCCCGGTGGGAGGTATCCGCCGCCCGCCCTGAACTCGCCGCACAAGCCAAAGCCGACATCGCCGCAACCGTGCAACGATTCGGCGCGGGTGACGAATACCAAGGGTGAGCCGCTTCATCCAAAGTGAATTCATTCGCCCCCCGGAATCGCCGCACTGAAGCCCATAGGGCAAAGGAGGGTACACGCATGTTATATATTACGTTACTGTGCGCATCCATCGGACTATTGGGCGCGAACACCGGAATCACCCCCATCCAGGACACCCCCTTCACGCAGGAATACCACGAGGCCTATCCCCTGCCCGATGGCGATGCCGCCAACAATATCCGGGCGGTGGCGGTCGATGCCAGCGACACCGTCTGGGCTGCGACCAAGGCCGGCTTGTATGTCCTGCGCTCCGGCAACTGGTCGCGACAAACCGGGGTCACCTCCGGGCCGCTCTTCGACCTGTCGGTCGACGAAAAAAACAACGTGTGGGTCGGTGCTTGGGATGGCCTCTATTGCGTAACGGATGGCGTTGCACGAAAAGAACCCGCCGTAACCGGCACAGCTGCAACCGTTGGACAGGGACCGCATGGTTCGCTCGCCATGGGCCCGGAAGGCTCTTGGGAATGTACCGACCAGATCTGGAAACCTTTCGAGAATAAAGGTTCGCGAGCCGTGCGCGCCCTGGCCCTCGACTCGGCGAGCGATCTCTACCTTGGTACCGGTGTCGGCCTCTACCTGCAAACACCCCAAGGCTGGCAACACTTCTACAAGGACGAGGATCTCTACTCCGGCGATATCCGCGCCCTCGCCCTCGATCCCAAGGGCCAGTTGTGGATTGGCGCAATGGGCGGCATCGACGTCTACACCGATCGCGTCTACCGTACACACTACGGCCCGGATCAGGGTTTGCCGAACGCCGATGTGCGCGCTTTGGCCTTCGATGCCTCCGGAACACTGTGGGCGGGCACGGCCTTGGGCGTTGCTCGCTTCGACGGCAAAGCATGGTCCCTGCGATACAGCAAGCGCTGGCTGCTCAACGATGATGTGCGCGACATCGCCTTCGCCAAGGACGGCACTGCGTGGGTGGCCACCGGCGCGGGAATCAGTGCAATCAAGCGCCGTACCATGACCCTCGAAGAAAAGGCCGCCTATTACCTCGACATCTGCTACAAACGGCATATCCGCGCGCCCTTTATCGTCGAGAAATGCTGGTATCCGAACCCGAAAGACACCAGCAAATGGGAAGTGCCCGACGACGACAACGACGGCACCTTTACCGCCATGTATATGGCGATGGAGTCCTATCGCTGGGCGGTCACCAAAGACCCGCTCGCCAAGGCAAACGCCGACAAAGCCTGCGAAATGCTTGAATTCCTGCAGCATATCACCGGCGTGCCCGGATTCTTCGCACGCTCCGTCGTACCCAGTGACCGCAGTCCCATGAGCGATTTGAATCGTGTGCTCACGCCGGAGGAATACGCCGAACGACGCGTCAGCGATCCGCGCACAAAGCGGGTCGACGAAGATTGGCGTTTGTCCAAAGACGGAAAATGGTTGTGGAAAGGCGACACAAGTTCCGACGAAATGGTCGGGCAAATCTTCGGATTCTACCTCTACCACGAACTCGCGGCAGACCCCGAACAGAAAAAACGAATCGCCGCGCATGTCAGCGAGATCGTCGACTATGTCATCGATGGCGGCTATGTCCTGCGCGATCTGGACGGGAAAGCCACTCGCTGGGGCGTGTGGGCACCCGAGCAAATCAACAACGACCCCGACTGGCGTGTCGAAGGCGTCAACAAGACCTTCGAGGTCCTGTCCTTCCTGAAGGCCACCTATCACATGACCGGCAACGAGAAGTACCAGCGGGAATTCCTCAATCTCATCAACAAACACGGATACGGCGAAATCGCGCGCAAGCCCAAATCCTACGGCCGTTCAGAACGCATCCATATCCAGGATGACCTGTTGGCCCTCAGCACCCCCGGCCTCTTGTTTTCAGAAACGGACCCCGCGCGACATGCCCAATTCCTGGAAGGGGCAACATGGGCCTACCGAAGCGTCGCCCACGATGACAATGTCTTCTTCAACTTCATCTTTGGCGCGGCCGGCGGTCAGGATTTCCACCCCGAGGAAAGCGTCCTCGCACTGCGAGACCAACCCCTGGATCTGCGGCACTGGGCCATCGACACCTCCAAGCGCGAGGACATCCAGATGGTTCGCCGCCCCCTCCTCAGTCCCATGCAGACCAGCCGCCTCCTTCCCCCCAGCGAACGCGGCGTCATGCGCTCAGACAAGAACCCTTGGGATTTCATCTCCGGCGATGTGCCAACACCCGACGGGGCCTATGAAAGCAACGGCGTCTTCTGGCTCCTCCCCTATTGGATGGGCCGGTACTACGGCTTTATCGCACCGCCCCAATAACCGACTGCGCGTCAACCAGCCATGGAAAACGCCCCGAAACCGGTTACCCGATTCCGGGGCATCTGACTTCATTAACTCAAAGGCACGTTGACGTGTGTCGTTCACGCCTCAGCGTGCATATTCAAGGCATACCAAAGAGGTATCTTAGAAACCGCTCGTCCACCTATTCGTTCAACCAAGCCACCAACGGGTTCATCAGCACATTCTTGTTGCTCGGGTACTTGAAGAACTCCACGTGTCCGTCCATGAACACTGTGTTTCCACCGCCCGGAACGTGTGGATACTTCGTCGGGTCAAGCGTCACACGATCCCAAAGCACCGGTATCGAACTCTCCGCCCGCGCCGAGGCACCAGGATTGTTGATGTCGGTAATCATGAAGCGCTCCACCCCTTCTTTCAGGCGGAAGATCGTATCACCGGCACCACCGCTGCCCGTCACCTGCAGCCCCACGCCTCCGGGGTACAATCCCCAAAGAATACCGGCATGCACCGCAGGGATTCCGCCTGTCTTCGCTTGCAGGTCAAACTGCTGAAGGAGTCCGGCCGTGCCCGACTCTGACGACAGCGCGTTGTTCAGGTAAGAGACCATGCCCGCACCCAAAGCCGCTTCCACGGTGTCAGGGAGACTGATGTCAGGCGGATCTGGATACAGGTCATCGGCCGGGGCAGGGAGGCCGTTGTAACCCACGGCAAAATAGGCACCCAAGAACGTGCCGGGGGTATCCACCAGATAACCCAAATACTTGTAGCTCAACCCGCTTACGCGCCAGGGGTCAAACTGATTGGGATTGGTGACATTCGGATTACCGTCGTGACCGGACGGATCGCCGCACCACGCGCCACCGGGGCACTTCCAGTTATCCGACGGGTTGGCGATGGATTCGCCCACGCCGCCGCCGATGTCCGACGGGCAGAAGGAAACCTTCATGTCCGTAAGGTACTCCGGATAAAGCGCCGGAATTTGCGGCATCTGCTGATACCCTCTGGGCGAACAACCCATACATTGACGTGGCGAGGGGAACTTGTTGCCTGCATTCTCCCCCGAGTACATTTTGAATACCAATCCCCATTGCTTGAGATTGTTCGCGCAACTGGAGCGCTTGGCGGTCTCTCGCGCGCGCGCCAGGGCCGGCAGCAAGATGGCCGCGAGAATGCCGATGATGGCGATCACCACCAGCAGCTCAATGAGCGTGAAACCTGTCCGTCTTTTCATGATCGTTCCTTTCATAGTAAGAATACACACAACCAGATCCATCAAGCGATGAATCATAACGCCAAAAAAAATATTATAGATCCCCTGCACCGCCGGTGATCACCGCAAAGATCTTTGAGGTAGGATGTTTGCTTGGGAACTTGGAGAATTCACAATGCCCGTCGACATAAAGCACGTTCGATCCGCCGGGAAGATGATTGAATCGGTCCGGCAGGGAGGATACCGTATCGAAGAGAATGCTGATGTTGCTCTGGCTCTTCGCGCTTGCCGCAGGGTTGTTGATATCCGTGATCAAAAACCGCTCGATCCCTTCCCGGATTCGATACAGGACTTTGTCCACCCCGCCTTGGGTGGTATAGGAGAGGTCTTTGTCTGCGGCATCCAGCGCCTCCTGCTTGGAGGTCGCGGCCTGAATGCCCGAATCACAACCCGTCAGCTGTCCGATGAACTGCACGTCCACATAAGTACCCAGCAGCACCCCCAGATCGAGTCCCACACTGCCACTATTCGCGTTCATCCCGGGTATAAGGTAGTCCGACTCATCCAGTGTCCAGCCGATATAGGTATAGGAAAGCGAATCCACCCGGCAGGGGCAGACATGCCCATCCTTGAGCCCACCGCAATTCCACCGCCCCTTTTCAAATCGATCCGCACCGTCAGAATCCGACGGGCAGAAGTTCACCTTGAGGTCGGACAAATATTCCGGATACATCGTGTCGCCCTGCCAGATAAAATCAAGACCGAAATCATCGCAGAGGTCTCCACCCGAATACGCGTTGGGCGGATAGGCCTGACCCTTCGATTCGTTCGCGTACATCTTCATGGAAAGCCCCATCTGCTTGAGATTGTTCTGGCAGGAGGAACGCCGGGCCGATTCCCGAGCCCGGGCCAGTGCTGGCAACAGTATGGCCGCCAAGATCCCGATAATCGCAATCACCACCAGCAACTCAATCAATGTGAAACCTGTGCGCTTGCTCATTTCTTGCCCTTTCATAATCTGGATGAATGCCACGCTGACAACCTAAGACTCCGCAACCATTCGCGAAACCCGACCAACAATTGCAGTACCGACAAGCCAAACCGAACGCGCTCCCCTCTTCACTGTAAAACGAATCGGCCCCACTGTCAAGCTAAATTCCGACCACCGCACACCGAGTTGGAATCGCTCTTGTTTTTCGGGTGCCTGAACGCTAAAATCCTTCTGTAGGCCCAACATTCAAGGAGTGCTTCCATGTCGACCAATGCAACTTCACGCGTCACCTTCTCTTCCTCCAAAGTAAAGGAGCTGCGGCGCGATGCCACACTGCCCGCAAAACTCGACCGACAGCTGGCTTCCTATCCCCTCAAGGATATGTTCGAAGGGCAAAAGGTCGCCATCAAAATGCACGTCGGGGGGGATATCGGCTAC
>CAIZGN010000676.1 GCA_903932505.1 Candidatus Hydrogenedentota bacterium | reverse complement strand
GTAAATCAGGTGTAATTCAGCTGCGCCGCCCAGTGGCAAAGACCCGCGTCTGTTCCCAGTCGATTTGGAAAGTATGCCGCGCTACCTGCCCAACGCCAAGGAGTGCGGTATCTCCGTCAAGGGAATTTGCCGATTGAGACCATGTCAGATACCCGCGCGAAGCAAGCCATTGGTTCACATGGAACACCGCACGGGTCGGGCCGAAACCGTGGTCCGAGGCAATGATTGTCGTGGTGTCGGGCCCTGCGAGTCGCACAACGGATTCCACCATCTCGTCGAGTTGGCGAAAATAAGCCATGGCCCGTTCATGAACCTGCCGTTCAAGATCCGTATTCAAGTCTGAGCCGTCGGTATCGATGAAACGCCAGCACAAGTGCTGAAGCCTGTCGGTACCATCAAAAATCACAGCGGTCAACGGACTGCGATCCTCCTTCATGAGATGCGTGAGCACCTGAAACCAGTTGTATTCGCGCCGGATATGCAAGTCTACCCAGTCTATCAATTCGCTATCGGCGCATCCTTCCGTCGCTTTTTCCTCCATCTGAATATCCAAGGCCAACTCTTTTGGTTCGAAGCCTGGGACGCCATTCAGACGGTCGAAGAGATCGTTTGGCCAACACGCGAGACGCAGTTGACGCCAAGGCACCCATCCTGGGATGATGTAGCCAGGTATTTTTGGCGGGGGATACATGAGCGGAAAATTCAGTGCCGTCACCTTCTTATCATGACGGGCGGCATACTCCCATATAGTCTCGCATTTAACGTCGTTTGATGCGACAAAGTGAATATGGCGGGTTATCGGTGAATCCATTCTGAAGAAATCATATATCCCGTGGGCCCCTGGAGAGCGGCCTGTCATCAAAGATGTCCATGCCGGGGGGGTAAGCGGGGGAATCACAGATGCCAAAGGCGCACGCGCACCTTGTTGTTGTAATAGCCCGAGAAAGGGCATTATGCCGCGTTCAATCAGACGGTCGATCACGGTAAACGTGGCGCCGTCTATTCCAATCAATAGGACGTTACTCATCTAGCATCTCCTTCTGTGTTTGTTCGGCCGGGTCAAGCTCGTGGGCAATGAAGTCCACCAACTCGGACAAGCTAAGGTCATGAATCTCCCGCTCGCCAAGATCGGCCATTAGTTCCGAAAAAGCCATCGGTTGTTGATAATAATCTTGTATGGCCGTTCCTAAGATGACAAGATCGAGGGATCCATAGCCAAGATCCGCAAAAAGCCTAGTTTGCGGCCCTATATCGTCATGGTAGCCACAATCTTGGGCCAATTTATTCATCAATTCAAACAGATTGTTCAGTATTTCGTTCCGGTCTCGCATCACACTTTAATCTCCACCATGGCATAAAATTATTGATGTTACAAAATTCTCGCTGCGCGACGTTTGAGCTACCAGAAATTCTGTATCAAGGTCACCGAGCAGTGCGCGCACCTCCGGTGCGAGTTCGATCCCGACATCTCCCGAATCGAAATCAGCGTGGGTAACCTTTATACCTTTGAGCCAGCTTTCACCCCAACGTCCGGCCACTTTACAGGCTGCTTCCTTTGCGCACCAAAATCTAAAAATCCATTCTCGCCGCTTATGCTCTTCGAGCGAATCTAGCATGGCCAATTCCTCGGGCGCGAATGCGAGGGTATCGAAACCCTCATTTAAATCTCGCAAGGCTTCAACATCGATACCCACGCGCGTATGCGCTTTCAATGAGGCCAGAGCAACGACCAAGCCAGCGGTGTGCGCGATTGATATGTAAACCGGCAACCCCAATCGCTGCAGCCAGGCGCCATGCGGCATTGGCCTTCCGTAAGAGTCAGGCAGTATCTCGACATCCGCAGGATGCAGTTTGCAGCCCGTGACATCGGCGACAAGCCGCCGGATGGCATCCTTTGCCGCACATCGTCCCAACAGCCACTCTCGCCGCCGTTTGGGCAACGCTGCGTTCAGCTTCAACCATAACTCCCGCTCGTGGTGTCCCAGTACGAGATGGGCCAGCATGCGCCCCCAAATTCCCGTGTGCGCTTCGAACAGGTTCTCGTCGTTATCATCAATGCGCATGCATAACACGCCGTCATTTCCAGCCATCTGTTTGTTCATCCACTCCCATGGCATGGCGATAAAGCCTGAATCGGGTGAGCGCCTCAACTCTATGAATGACTTAGGGACATTGAAACGGCGATCTTCCCAACCATTCAAACGGCAGCATACCGCACCGGAGGAATCAATGATGTCCATGTTGGAACTCATTCGCGCCTCGTCTATCATTTCGACTCGCAAACGGCAGGCAAAATCCCGGCCGGCCGGCGGCGGAGGCCCGAAAAACTGAATCCTATTGAGACTGTAGGGGAAAATATCCATACCCCTGTCAAAGTTCTCAATTACCCAGAAGGCAACCACCTGCCCTGCTGCGTCGAGCAAAATCGGATCGATCACATAATTGTCATCGTTTGAGCCAGCAACCAGTGCTTTACGGGGCAACGACATCAGCATTGACGTGGCGCCATCGTTTCCGTTCCGACCCATGCTGACAACTGCTTGAAAGCGCGGGCCATGAAACATCCCGTAACGGTAAAGGCTATCAGCCGTCCAACGCGACGGGCGGTCATCCGACGGAGCCCATTCCTGCGCTCGAGGTGGCTTTGCGTATGCCTCCGCATAAATCAAAGTGGACTCTGCCAAAACAGGCCCCAATGCACCATTCTGGAGAACCTCCCGCACCGTGGCGAGAACCGATCCATTTACATCACAAACCTTGCCGTCGAGTTCAAGCGTAATCGGTTCCTCGACAGTAATCCAGCGATAAGCGCGTACCTCCCGTATTTCCGTCAACACTTTTCCAGGTCTTAGCAATGCGCCCACCTCGGCCAACATCTCCATAGTCACGGTGAACGGCACGACCGGAAGCGCCAACAAATTGGGATCCTCACTGGAAATATGCCTACCCAACGTATGATCAAGGAGAAACAAGTCGTGTTGGATCGATAGCCGTCGCCTGGCTTTCAAGCGGACACCTGGCTGTCGCTCAGTCACCCACCCGATGAACGGCATTTCCAAATTTATTTCGCCGAACTCATCAGCATTTTGCCTAGTAATCGAATCCTGAGATGGGTGGGATGCTGGGTGAAATCCGGTGCTTAAAAATTCTTCCCGTTTAAATGGGGGGGCGGCGGGGGAAGTGGCACGTTTCAGGTATGCATCCATGACCTGTGCCTGCAATTTCAAGAATTCTTGCATTGTCTGCAAATGTCCCCCGATCACGCTGGGTGAACTCTGCGTTTGAAGTGGGGGCGATATCGCCGATGTCCCCGGTTCTGCGGCAGGTTGAGGGAACTCGTCGTGCGCCGGCACATTCTGAAGCGGTGCGAGATGGCTTGGCGAACCCTTTCCCAGCCTATCCGCACCCATCGCAAAATCAGGGGGCAAGCTCAAGTAAGGTAAATCCGTTCGAATCGGAGTCATTCGACCACCCGCTTGGGTCTCTGGGTTAGTTGAGCGATCTGGGCCGTCAGGGAGCCTGCGCGCATAAAGCGCATCGAGTCGCAGTTGTGCACCATGTACCATCAGTTGGGCGATCAAGTGGTTAAGCTGGCGAATCCCCGTGCTTTGTTCCAAGTTACTCGGGATTGCCGCAAAGCGCTTCCCGCGTAAAATATCGTTAACAAAAGAAGTGAGGTTACCGCGCGGGCCAACCTCCACGAATATGCGCACGCCCTCCTGATACATTGCTTCAACGGTCTCCCTGAACCGTACCGGCTGCGCCCACTGCTGGGAAGCCAAATCCCGGACGGCATCTATATCATTGGGAAAACGAGCGGCGGTGACGCAAGAATAAATCGGGATTTGCGGGACTTTCACGAGCGCCTTGGTGAAATATTCACGCAAGGGGACGCAGAAAAAATTGAACCAAGGCGTATGGTAAGGACGCGCGAATGGCAATTTTTGGCAAATTACCCTATGTTCTTGCAGCACTTTTTCAGCTTCGGCTATGGATGCCCCATCGCCGCAGAGTACTGCCTGATGAGGACAATTGTCCATTGACACGTACAGCTTACCGGCACTCCTCGCCACCAAGTCGCTTAGTAAGGATGGTGAGGCACCGCCTACCGCCATGAGTTCCGCCTGAGGAATGTTACCCAGATCCTCTTGCCGGGCATAAACGGCATTGACCTCCAGAATGTGGGCAATCAATTCCTCTTCGCACTCTACTTTCACAGCACCCGAGATCAACAAAGAGGAATGTTCGCCCGTGCTGTGTCCCACTACCGCATCGGGACGAATATCAAACTCCTTCAACAAAGCCGCAATCGCCTGATTGGCAGCAAAAACCGCCTCGGCGCCTGTATCCATGCTCCATATCATGCCCTTCTTTGAGGCGACACCAGGTGGTGGAAAGATCGCTTGACTCGTTAGGTAGCCCCTGCTGTGGCCTGCAAACGCGCGATCCATCAGGTCGAAAACACGGCGCACCACAGGGAAGTGAATGCAAAGGTCGGCGAGCATGTTGGGGTATTGCGAACCCTCGCCTGGAAAGATCAGGGCGAGCTTGCCTTCGTTCGACAAAGGAGCCTCGGTGTAATAAACACCATCGATATCGTGGATGCGATTGCGGCGCCCGTCTTTGAGTTTTTCGATGGCGCGGGTCAGCTTTTCAGACAAATCCACGTGCGAATCCGCTACGATGGCCAATCGGCTAACGCCATGCTCCCGCAGGTTGATTTGCCGGGCCAAGTCGACAAGTTCGACATCGGCTGCTTCCAGCGCCCAATCCGCAACCCTCTGCGCCTCTGTCAAAAGAGACGCACGGCTCTCTGCCGAGGTTATGAACAACTCGCTGTCCCACTTCCTCAGCAGACTAGAGGTCTCGGGGCCGACATACTCTTCTAGCACGGCATGGGCATTAATGCCGCCGAAACCAAAGGCATTGATGCCGGCGCGGCGAGGGGTTTCCACCGAGGAGTGAATCCATGGCCTAGTCTCGGAATTTAAATAAAAAGGACAATCCTCCTCAACAAGTTTTTCAACGGG
>CAIZGN010000675.1 GCA_903932505.1 Candidatus Hydrogenedentota bacterium | reverse complement strand
GCTGATCTTCCCGTCTCGAAAAACAGTGGTCATCCGTCCTGCAAGCGATTTCAGCCGCCATGTTTGCAAGGTTTTTGATGTCACTATGCCATCTAATACGAATGTGTTTCCTTGTATATGGAGCGCTTCAATCTGGATGACCTTCAAATCAGCATCAAACCGATCCCTGTGCCACTCCTGAATGTCAGATAAGCCTCTGTAAACCCCAACCTGCCAATTCACCGTAGACTCTTCCGTAAAATACCCCAGACACGCGGAAATATCCCGTGCTTCAAAGGCGGCCAGATAGTCGCGGGCCAATGCATCAAAATCCATTTCACTCATAATCATTTACCATCTCTGCGCGTGTGAACATAAAATTGATCTTCAGTCTCAACAGTGGAAGTGAAGGCACATAGCGAATGGGCGGAACGGATACTTGCCCGGTTGGAATATAATCAAATCAGCACGTGACGTGCGAACCTCCCGCATGCCGGGGGTTTTGTCGGAATCTGTAGCCATGACTCTGGCGGAAACAAAACATAAGGCAACCGAACGGCGAGAGTCTATTGCGGCGGCCATGCGACGATGCGAAGCATCCAGCCGCCCAATGACCACCGCATGGACTCTCTACGCCGACAAATCCCCTAGCCCGCCTTACATACGGAACACCGCCCCGCCTTGTTTCCTGCGCTCCCTTATTAGGCGTATGGTTTGATTTAGTTGGACGACATTTTCAAGTTGCCGGCAGTGACATTACCGCTGCCGTTGAAAATAGCGCTACCGTCGGCTTTTGTGATGGCTATCCCGAATCTCTGCGGCGTTCCACCTTTCACTTGCGCCGTAAACCCATATCCGGACATGCCGTTGTAAGTTCCTGTTCCGCTCAAGAATATGTCATTCCCGTTAATCGATATCGTTGTGAACGCCGTTGCTACAAAGCGCATGCGCGTTTTCGCCCAAGTGTAGGTGAGCGTACTGTTAGGTTGCACAAGACTATCCTGCGCACTCACATTCAGGCTAATGGTTTCTTGGAAACCTTGGTCAGTAAAGTAAGCGCTGCCACTCACCGCATATGTTCGGGGAGTTGCCTTCGACGGCGCGCCAACGATGTTGGAGGGGGTGGACAAGTTACCCATGCCATCTTCGGCGCGTACCCAATAAATTGACTGCAAATCCGTCGGGGCAGGTTCGCTGTAAGTGGTGGCGGAAGTCACCGCGATCAATTGATAGGGCTGCGGCAACACAGACGGGGACGGGGTTGTCGTAGCAGGCGACAACCCCTGGTCTACCGCGCACAGACTGGTGTCGCTCGCGACCCCACCGCAGAGACTGTCGATCGCCCCGCTACTAACTTCTTGCACCAAAGTCGCTTCGAACTGATCGATCTGATCCGTATCGCCGCTTGGAAGGGGAATTGCCGCGCTTGCCGCCGGTTTGAATAACGCAGGGAGGGACAGCAGCGTGGATCGATAAACTCGATAATGGGCCGCCCCCGGCATCGGGGTCCAACTCAGTATCGACTGGCGGCCCACCAATTGTTCGCTTGCGGCATCCAATCTGGGAGGCTGGAGTGGCGCTTCCAAATTTGGGCCAGTGGTGAGGAATATTTCACCGCCTTTCCGCTCTCCAATATTGCCCAAAAATAATCCCATTGGCGTCGGTTCCAAGCTGCGTACGCCCGTGTTATAAGGCGTTCCCATACCGGCTCGAGTGATGGCCGTCCAGTGTACGCCATCCGGTGTGCGGAAAAGGTCAAAGCCGTATTGGGCTGTGCCAGCATGATCAAGCGTAGCGACAAGCGGTATACCTTGAATTAGCACACTCCAGTCCCAAGTGCCCAAGTAAAGATTGCCGTTATAGGTGGCCATACGCCAAAAATGCCCATTGACGCCACTCGCGAAACCATTGCCAAAGCCGCTGACAGGCACCTTATAGCCCACTGGTGTCTGTCGAGGTTCTCCCACAACCAAGTCCCAGCTATCATCCGGATTGATGCGAATCAGTTCTGTTGGACGATTCGTTCCAACATATAATTGCCCATTTAGCTGACCAAAGCTAAGGCCATTGGGTGCCCGGAAATTTGGGTTAGTCTGGTAGGCACCGCCAGTCACAATGGGGGAGAAAGCGCAGCAGACTCCTGTCGTGGGGTCAATCGTTGTGCCGTTGGTCTTGTATACACCATAGCCAGGATTGCTCGCTTGTTGTGTTTTGGGGACACCTGTGGTGACGTATAAATAATTATTGAACACGGAGAAATCCCACACCGGGAACTGGTCGCGGGGCGGACTCACTTGTTGCCAGGCATTATTGCCCGCCGAAGGAGTGGCCGATCTTAGCACCACACCGGCACCCACATAGTCACCAAGTTGGGCATACAATGTGCCATTGTAGGAACGCAGCGAACGAAAAGACCTATATTTTGTTGTGGAGTTGATATTGCTGCGAACGATATTACCAAGGAATGTCCCTGGATCAATGGGAACTTCCGTATAGTTTATCCCATCGGTAGTTCGCAATATCCGCGGTGGCACCCAAGTATCATTGGGCGTAATGAAGGCGCTACCGCAAG
>CAIZGN010000674.1 GCA_903932505.1 Candidatus Hydrogenedentota bacterium | reverse complement strand
GTCGGTTTGCCCCACAAGCCTTTCTCCGCGGGATACGGCGGCCGCAAGCGCGGCATGCCGCGGCGGCCTTCGATGGAGGCGATGAGCGCGGTTTCTTCGCCGCAGACAAACGCGCCCGCGCCTTCCATGATGTGAACGTCGAAGGCGAAATCGGTGCCGAAAAGGTGCTTACCGAGTAAGCCGGCCTTACGGGCGGCGGCGACGGCGGTGTGCAGGCGTCGCACGGCGAGGGGGTATTCCATGCGCACATAGACGTAGCCTTCATCCGCACCAATGGCGCGGGCGGCGATCATCATGCCCTCGATCACGCTGTGCGGATTGCCTTCCATGACGCTGCGATCCATGAACGCACCCGGGTCGCCCTCGTCGCCGTTGCAGAGGACATATTTCTTGGGTTCCGGCTGCACCCGGGCTAGTTCCCATTTTCTTCCGGTGGGGAAGCCGCCCCCGCCCCTTCCGCGCAGGCCTGACCGCAAGATCTCGTCGCAGACCTCGACCTCCGTCATGTGAACCACAGCGCGCTCGGCGGCGTGGTAACCGCCCCGGCCTATGTACTCGTGCAAGTCTTCGGGATCGATCAGGCCGCATTCCTTGAGGACGGTGCGCGATTGACGCTGGTAGAACTCGATTTCGTTCTTTCCTGCACGCTGTTCGCCGGTCTTCGGGTCCACATAAAGCAGCCGCTCGACGAGTGCGCCACCAATCAAGGTTTTCTCGATGATCTCGGCGACATCTCCGACGCTCACTTTGGTGTAGAGGATACCTTCCGGCTCAATGGTGACCAGCGGGCCCATCTGACAGAAGCCCTGGCATCCGCTCTTGGAAAGGTAGACATCGATGTCGCCGGACTCCGTCTCCCCCAGTCGGGTAAGCACATCAAGGCCCAGGGCGCGCAATTGCGCCGCGAAGGACTCATGAACCTCCAGTGCGCCCCCCGCCACACAGCCCGTACCCGCGCAGATGATAATCCGGCGCTTCACCGTGGCGATCATTCGTGCATATTGTGATGCCACGACTGCCAGGTCAATGCCGGGGCGTTCCAAAGTGGTCGTACTCATTACCGATCCTCTCTTTCCATGATATCTTCCAGGGCTTGCACACACCGTTCCGGGGTCATCTGCCCGTAAATGCGCTCATTCACCACCATGACCGGAGCCAGCCCGCATGCGCCGAGGCAGGAGACAGTCTCGACGGTGAATCGGAGATCCTCGGTGGTGTCCTGCCCCTTTGCGAGGCCGAGTCGTGTGCGAATGGCGGCAAGCAGTCCGTCGGCGTCCTTCACGTGGCAGGCGGTGCCGTCACAAACGTGGACAACGTACTTGCCCTTGGGCTTGAGCGCGAAGTGCGCGTAGAACGTTGCGACACCAAAGACCCGCGCGGGTGGAATGGCGAGTGCGGTCGCGACGTACGAGAGGACCTGCTCGGGCAGATAGCGGTACTCCGCCTGAATCTCCTGCAGGATGGGGACGAGCTTGGCCGGACTACGGCCGTGGCCATCGAGGATTTGGCAGACCTTCTCGAATTTTCGCAAAGTGGATACTGACATACCTGTTCCTTCCTTCAACACCGGGGACTTGGCGTGGATCGCCCGGATGGTTCAAATGCACGAGACCGTCACCTCTTTGAGGTGGCGTTCTTCGAGGACATGCGCGATGCGTTTTACGATATTGCGGCGGATTTCTATGTCAACCGGCAGAGAGGGGTCCTGATGGGCTTCGTTGATCCGGCTGCCGACCACGAACTGGATCATGTCGCTCTCCAGCAGCAGGTGGACGAGCTGGGCGGCGGGATCGGTGTCGGGCGGGATGGTATCCGCCTCTATGAGTTGGGCAGCGCGGGTGAGCGTGAGAATGCCCTCGGTGATGAGATCGACCCCGGCCATTTCCGAAATTGGCGGCAGTACGCGGTCCCCGCCGCGCAGAATCATGTTGATGGGTCGGTCGAGTTCGCGCGCCACGATATTGGCGGTGGTGCCGCCACATACCACGCGCTTTCCGTCGAATTGATCGAGCAATCGCGCGTATTCGGCGTCGCGTTCCTTAAGAAAGGGCGGCCCGGTGAGCATGAGGAGTTTTCTCGGGCGACGGAAATACACGACGGCGGCACTCATGTCATCCTGGGCACGACGGAAATGCTCCTTGCGAAGGGCCTCCTGCAGCAGCGCTTCGGAGAGGTCTCGGGCGGAGACTGAGGGGGTGGCGCGGACTTGATCGAGGACATAGTCCTCGACGCCGTCTTCGCGCCACCCCAGGGGATACGAGCGGGTGCCGAGTCCCGCTTGGGTGATGCCATCGGTGCAGAACACGAGCCGATCTTCCGGCTCCAAGGTGACTTCGGTGAAGCGCAGGATTCGCTTGTCTTCTCGGGGCGATTCAATGGTTGTGGAAGGGCACGCGACAGCCTGTCCACGCCGGACGAGCAGCACGGGCGGGCTGTCCATTTCGATGATGCGGGTCGCGCCGTGCATGCGGCAGTCGACAATGGTGAAGGTCGCGTAGCTGATCATGCGTTTCTGGCAGACCGGAAGCGCGTCCATCATAATCTTCGCGCAGCGCACGAAATCGAGGCCGCTTTCGGTGAATTTGGCGGCCATCGCAACGGTCATGGTGGACAGGATGTTGGCCTTCACGCCGCTGCCCAGGCCGTCGGACAGCACCGAGATCACCCGGTTTTGATCGGCATACTTGTGGGAGACAAAGGCGTCGCCGCAGATATTCTGGCCGTGCTTGCGCCGTTGCTGGATTCCCACTTCAACAAACATCCGGTACTCATTCGCGTGACTTCTGGGGACGGGGACGGTCGTATTCATCCGGACCGAACCCTTCCGCAATCTCCCTGAGAAGAATCTCTGTTTCCGCCATGTGTTCCCCGAGTCGGCAGGCGATTTCCTGCACGGTGGAGAGGTTGCGGGTGATGACTTCATTGGCGCGCTGGGCAATCTGTTCGCGCCGGAATTCCTGATGGGTAACATCCATGACCACCGCGCCGACCACCTGGTGGGGGTCGAGGGTGAAGATGGTGATATTGAAAAGGCGGTCGCCGCATCGGTAGTGGTCGGAATGCACTTCGCGATCCGTGTCCAGCACCATTTCGAACATTTCGGGAAACGGGACCACCTTGTCGAGGCGGCAGTGGTCCAGCCCCTGCATGACCTCGTAGATCTGGGCGACCTCGTCGCCAAACATGTGTGCGAACTGTTCGTTGCACTCCACAATGCGCAGGCTCTTGTCCACAATGACGACGCCGGAGGGGAAACAGCGCAGGAGCGCGTTGGCCTTTTTCTGTGCCAGTTTCCGCATGTGGGAGACGCACATGACCGGCTCAGCGCGGCCGTCCAGCAGCCCCGCCGCAAATTCGCGGCAGGTGTTGTATCAGCAGCCGCCACAATTAAGCTCGTCGTCGGGTCCCTGCTTGCCGATGCGCGCCAAGGCTTCCGCCAGCGCACCGACGGAGGGGACCGGTACCCGATTTCCTTCCGGGGCATAGGTTTCATCGATCGTCACTTGCGGGCTGCGCGACAGCGGCAATTCCGGCCAAGACACGGCGCGCTCAACTCGCAGCCGCCGAACGAGTGTGCCGTCGTCCTCGCTCATGAGCGGACCGGCGATACAGCCGCCTTTGCAGGCGAGACACTCGACCAGCACGAGGTCATCCACGGACTCCGGCGAAAGGTCGGAAAGTCCCCGGCGGATGTTGGACAATCCAGACAGGGTGACGTATTTTGCGCGGTCCAAACCGGCGTGCGCCTTGATGGTCTCGGACATGCCGCCTTCCACCGGATAGAGCGCGCCTTCTTCGGCGGCTTGGGGTACAAAGACATCGTCCGCTGACGGTTGCAGTGCATCGAAGGCCAGCCCCTCCTCTTCCATCCAGATCTTCAGGTCTTCAAAGGTAAGTGCAAGGTCGAGCAAACCCGGATGCCGATCCGCCTCGGTTTTTTTCGCGATGCACGGCCCGAAGAAGACCACACCGATGTTTTCGCCATAGACCTTGCGCAGCAGGCGGCAATGGGCGAGCAGGGGCGAATGCAACGGTGTGATTGCAGCGGCCTGATCGGGCATGTACTTGCGCAGAAAGTCCACGGTAGCCGGACAGGCCGAGGAGATGAATATGCCCTTGCCTTCGGACTTCATAAGATCTGCGGCAGCGGCCGAAACCTCTTGCGCGCCCAGAGCGGTTTCGCTGACCCCGGTGAAACCCAGCCGTCGCAAGGCGGCTATCATCGCGCCGGTGCTGACGCCTGGAAACTGTCCGGTCCACGAGGGGGCGAGTGATGCGTAAACCGGCCGCGCCCCGGCGATAATTCGTCGGCCCCGGCCCAAATCGTTGCGAATCTTCTTCGCTTTCACCGGGCAAACCGCAACGCAGGTGCCGCAGGCCACGCACATCTCGGGAATGACCATCGCGTGTCCGTGGGTGATGCGCACGGCCTTCACGGGGCAGTGGCGCAGGCATTTGTAGCAATCCTGGCATTCGGTTTCAAGCGTATGGATGGGATGCGCGTGATCCATGGCTTAACCCTTCCCCGCGAGGCCGAAGGCGGCATTGAGCACGTCGATGAGCGATTCTGAATCGATACGGTGATGGGCCACCCCGTTGATGAGAATGTTTGGACCTTCGCGGCAATCGTCTTCGCAGCGACTCCCAGCCAATTCCACGTGCGCCCGCAAATCATGTTCCTCCAGAAACCGCTCGAGAACCTCCAGATTCTCGCGGTTGCCGCGTGCGAAGCAGGAACTGCCCATGCAGATGACAATGCGGGGTTCGGCGTTCATGAGGGATCCTCCTCCGGGAGGGTGCGCGGCTGAAAGGTGGACTGCAGGCGGCTCGACAGGACCGCGAGGGACGAGAACAGGTTTTCATTTTGCACGATGACCGTGTCGGGCACCTTGAGCGCCACCGGCGCGAAATTCCATATGGCACGGATGCCCGCCTGCACCATGAGGTCGCACACGGTCTGGGCCGATTCGGCGGGCACGGTCAGGATGCCGACATGGATCTGCATGCGCCCCACCAGGTCGACAAGTTTCCGCATCGGGAGCACCTTGACCTGATGAATGGCTTGGAAGGTCTTGTCGGGGGAAGTGTCAAAGGCCGCGACGATCCGCACCCCGTTGCGATCCATGGCTTTGTAGCCGAGCAATGCGGTGCCAAGACTCCCCGCTCCCACCAGAATCGCCTGCTGCGTGTTGTTCCACCCAAGAAAATTCTCGACCCCCGCCAACAGTTCCGGCACCGGATACCCCACCTTGGGCCGCCCCGCCATGCCCGCATACGCCAGATCCTTCCGGATCTGTGTCGGGTCGAGATGCAGCGCATCGCCGATTTGGCGGCAGGACACCACGTCGGCCCCATCTTGCGCCAGCCGTCGCAGGAAGTGGCAGTACGTCGGTAAACGGCGCAACGTGGGTTCCGGGACGCCTTGCGAGAAATCCATTCAACCGCCTTTCTACCGGGTTATGCCAATCGAGAAATTTTTATCGAGAAAAAATTCTCTATTACTATACCGTAATTCCAAACCAAGATCAAGTGAAGCCTGACGACCCGTTGATTGGCGCGAAGCGGCTCGATACAATACGCGCATGGGACACAAGTACTTCAGATGGGTTGCCATACTGCTGGTGTGCGTTTACGCTGCGGCGGTGCTGCACCTTTTTGTGCCAGGTCACTGCGGCCATGCGCAGGAGCATTCCTGCGTGCTGTGCCAATTGCTGGCCGGTGTCGTGCTGCTGGTTCCCATGGTCGGAATTACCGTACACATCG
>CAIZGN010000673.1 GCA_903932505.1 Candidatus Hydrogenedentota bacterium | reverse complement strand
TGGAACAAAAAAGTAAGCCCGGAGAAAACGCCATGCAAGGCGTTCTCTCCGGGCGATTCAATTCGGATTAGAGCAGTTCGGCGATCTGTACCGCGTTCAAGGCGGCACCCTTGAGCAGGTTATCGGCAACCACCCACATTTCCAGCGCGCTAGGATGCGAGAGGTCTTCGCGAATACGGCCCACAAAGGTGTCGTACTTGCCTTGGGCATTGACGGCGAGCGGGTATAGCTGATTGGCGGGGTCGTCCTGCACAACCACGCCCGGTGCCTTACGAAGCAACTCGCGGGCCTGGTCGGCGGTGAGCTTCTTCAGCGTTTCCACATTGACGCATTCGCTGTGGCCCGTATGAACCGGTACCCGCACCGTGGTCGCTGTCACCATGATGCTGTTGTCGCCCATAATTTTCTTGGTCTCGTTGACCATCTTCATTTCTTCATTGGTGTATCCGTTGTCTTCAAACGCACCGCTCTGGGGGATCTGCGGGATGCAGTTGAAGGCGATTTGATGCGGGAAAATCTTGCACTGCACCGGGCGACCTTCAAGGCAGTCGCGCATTTGCGCATCAAGCTCGGCCAGCGCCGCGCTGCCCGCGCCGGATACCGCTTGGTACGTGGACACGACAATGCGCTTGATCGTGGCCGCATCGTGCAGGGGCTTGAGCACCACGACCAGTTGGATGGTCGAGCAATTGGGATTCGCGATGATGCCCTTGTGCTTGGCGATGTCGCCCGGGTTCACCTCGGGTACCACGAGCGGCACTTCGGGATCCATGCGCCATGCGCTGGAATTGTCCACCACCACGCAACCATCCTTGGCCGCGAAGGGCGCGTATTTTTTGCTCGTGCCGCCACCCGCGCTGAACAGGGCGATATCCACGCCCTTGAAGGAGTCTTCCGACAGCACTTCCACGGCCACTTCTTCCCCCTTGAAGGTCAGGGTCTTGCCCTTGGAGCGCTCCGAAGCCAGCAATTTGAGGGAGGCCACGGGGAAATTGCGATCTTCCAGCACCCGCAGCATTTGGCGGCCGACCACACCCGTGGCGCCCGCGACGGCGACTTTCTTCAGACTCATAGTGTGTTCCATTCTTTAGGTGAGGCCCGGGTAGGGCGCACCGCTCTGTGCAAACCGCGCCCAAACCGATAAAACAAGAGCACTCCCAATCATCGGTTGGAAGTGCTCGAAAAAACTATCTGAATCGCGGGCTCTATTGAGCCAGAGCCGCATCGAGCGCCTTCGCCAAGTCGCCTTTCGCAGTGACGCCGACAAAGCGCGAGACTTCCACCCCGTTCTTAATCACCAGCAAGGTGGGAATGCTCGACACGCTAAAACGCTGCGCCAAACCGGGGGCTTCATCCACATTGACCTTGCCGATCGAAGCCTTGCCTGCATATTCGCCGGCCAACTCGTCAAGTACCGGCGCAACCATCCGGCACGGACCGCACCAAGGGGCCCAAAAATCCACCAACGTCACGCCATCCTCGACCGCGCTGCCAAAGGTCAAATCATCCAGTGCCACTGCATTGCTCATCGGTATATCCTCACTGATGTAGTTTCGTGGAGAAGATGTCCGCAAAAGCGGACTTTATTGCGCAGGATTGTAGCGCAGAATGGCGGGGAAATGCAAAAAATGCCCCTATTTCGCAATGGACGGCGCAGGGGTCGACAACACGCTCTCAATACCCGGCCAGAACACGTCGGCCATTCGTGCGTGCCCCCGGTTGTTCGGATGCACACCATCGTAGGAGAAGAGCGAGGCGACTTCTTCGGTGGTGGCCGAGGCCGGTAGAATTTCACCCAGATCCGCCAGCACCGCCCCGTACCGCTCCGCCAGTTCGCGGAAGGCCGCGTCAAAAGCCGCGATTCGTGCCGGGGAAAGATTGTCGCGACGCTGGCGAAGTTTGGGGACATTGATCTGCGCCAGCGGCAAGCGCCCGCCAACAGAAACACCCGCCATGACCACCTTCGCATGGGTGCGGGTCTTGAGTTCCCGCAACACGAACTCGGTGTTGGCCTTGGCGCTCTCCACCGACAGCCCATACTGAAGGTCATTGAGGCCGGCCGCATAGGTTACCAAGTCCGGCTGAAACTCTAGTACCTTGGGCAACTGCACATTGCGCGCATGTTCGGTGGTTTTGCCGCCATCGGCAAAATTCCAGACGGCAATGGCTGGGAAACGCTCCCGCAGACGCTTTGCCGTCAGGTAAACCCAACCTTGGCTTGGTGGACTTGCACCCGCACCAATGGATTCGCTGGCACCCATGGCCGCATATCGAAAAGCCCCCGGTTCCACGTTCGGCGACTTCATGGCACGCAGGGTTTCGGTCATGGAACGAAGCTCGGCCGCCAACGGGGCATACGAGTAGGTTTGATTGTAGTTCGCGAAGGCGGAGTCCATTCGACGATCCAGTTCGTCCAGCGCGACCCCGAGGGCCGCCGCCTGAAAATAGGCGGCCTTGAACGCGCGGAAATTCTTGTCCCCCTGAAGCGGGGCCGACAGAATGCGACCGTAGGCGTTTTCCGGGGAGAAATGCTGGGGCCAGAATTCCAGACTGGGCCAAGAGAGTGCGTTGAGAAAGCGTGCCCCTCTGGCGCGCAGCGGTGGCTCACTCTTTTTCGATGCAGGACTGCAGGAAAGAAGTGTGGCTATCACCATCAGGCCAATCCACGCGCTTTTTGTGCGATGGAGGCGTAAAGCCAGTGCATAAAGACGGGACATCAACCCAAAGCGGCCCAGAAGGTTTCGCTGGCGCGCCAGTTGATATCCGGCGCGTCGCTCGGCAACGCGAGACGGTAGGAAATGTCATACAACAACTCGGCGCACTTGCGAATCCACCCATCGCGTAGACGGATAGCCTCCGCAGGATCGCCGGTGGCCTCTTTGATAGCAGATGCCTCTTCGACAAGTTTGTGGAATTCCTTGTTGTCCACCAGCAGGTCAGACATGAACCAGTTCCGGTCAGGATCCTCACCAAATCCGCCCAGCCAAAGTATGTAGGCGATTTGCTCGCGTGTCGGCATTTCCATCGTAGATTTCCTTTCACCCGAACCCCGAGCAACCTCTTTCGCCAGAAGACGACAATAAGACCCCGAGGCTCAATGGGCAGTATGACACGTTCATGCCGCCGTGTCAAAACCGTCTTCCCCCACCGCGATCAATACTGTGTGCCTGCCCATCTTGCCCCTTCCCCCCGCAATGTGGGGCGGGCATTTCTGCCTGCCCTCTCCCTGAGTCAATCAGAGCTCGCTCAATACCTTTAACAGGACTAGCCACGCGAGAAAGCCATTCATTCAACATAGCATGCGCGGATCGTATATAATACCGCCTGTCATTGGGTTTGAGGGGCGGGAAGTTGGGATGGAGACTTGGTCATGAAAGTGTTGTTGTCCACGTTTGGCGGAGATGGCGGGAAATCGGGCATCAGTCAGTACATCATGCATCTGATGCGGGAGTTCCCAAAAGTTGATCCCGATGTTCATTTTGATGTCCTCACCCTTGCAGGCGAAGAGTCCCTTTACGTCACGGATCCCGAACGGATTCACCCCATATCCGTGGATCGCAAGCTTGGTGGCGCGCTCAAGAACTTGGTCTGGCAACAGTACGCCATCCCTGATTTCTGCAAAAAACAAACCTACGATGTGGCCTTCTTTCCAGCCGGTAACCGCCGACTGCCTTTCTGGACCCCCTGCCCTCGGGTGGGCACTTTTCACGACATTTCCATCCTGCATGTGCCGGGGAAATACGACTTCGTGCATACGGTCTATAACCTGCGCATCATGCCCGCGCTCGTTCGCCGTCTTACCCATGTCATCACCATCAGCGAATGCAGTAAGCGCGACTTGGTGGACTATGTGGGCGTTCCTGAAGAGCGCGTCACCGTGGTGCCTGAAGCGGCCGATTCCGCACGCTATTTTCCGCGCGATCGCGCCGAATGTCACGCCCGGGTGAGTGAGCGCTACGGACTCACCAAACCCTACATCCTTTTCATTTCGCGCATCGACCATCCCGGGAAAAATCATGTGCGCCTGATTCGCGCCTTTGCCCGACTCAAAGCCTCCGAAGGACTTCCCCATCAACTCGTTCTCGCAGGTTCCGACTGGAGCCGTGCCGACGAGGTGCATGCTGTTGCCGCCGCCTCGTCCTGCCCCGATGACATCATATTCACCGGCTTCGTTTCGGATGACCATGTGCCGGATCTCTACGGCGGTGCCGATATCTTCGTTTTTCCGTCGCTGTTCGAAGGTTTCGGCCTGCCCATTTTGGAGGCCATGGCTTCGGGGGTTCCGGTGGTCTGCTCAAATACCTCATCCCTGCCGGAGGTTGCGGGGGACGCAGCGGTGTTTTTTGACCCAATGGATGAATCCGCCATTGAGGATGCGCTGCGCCGTATGCTCACCGGGGAATTGTTGCGACAGGAATGCGTGGAGCGCGGCCTGAAAAATGCCGCGCTATACAGTTGGGAGCGTTGCGCTCGGCAAACGGTGGAAGTGCTGCGGCGCATCGCGCAAGAAGCTTGCGAATAAAGGATTGCTAGCCTCATGAGAAAACTCAATATCTTGGGGGTGCCCATCGACAATGTCACGATGCAAGAGGCGATGGACGGCATCGAATCCGCCGTTGACGCCCGGCGCAAGGAGAAGATTTTCTTCGTCAACACGTTTTACTTGAATGTGGCCTGCGAAAACTCCCGGTATTACAACGTTTTGCGCAAAGGGGATCATATTTTCGGTGATGGCTCCGGGGTTCGGATTGCGAGCAAAATCATACGCACCCCCATCGTCGAAAATGTGAACGGGACCGACATGATCTTCCCCCTGTGCGAACTGTGCCAGAAGCGCGGGTTCCGGATGTTCTTGCTCGGCTCAAAACCGGGGGTGGTCGACCGACTCAAAGTGTGGATGGAAACCGGCTATCCGGGGATTCAAGTGTGTGGAACCCATCATGGTTACTTTGATCGGGAGAAGGACCGCGAAAAAATACTGTCGCTCATTAACGATAGCAAGACGGACATCCTCGTCGTTGGTTTCAGCGCGCCCCTGCAGGAATTGTGGATTGACGACCATGCCGACCGACTCACGTCTCCGGTGATGATGGGTGTTGGCGGTTTGTTTGATGTTTATGCGGGCGATATTCATCGCCCGCCCGCGTGGCTTCGAAAAATCGGGCATGAATGGCTGGGGCGCCTTTTTCAGGAGCCTAAACGTTTGTGGCGGCGGTATTTGGTGGGGAATCCCCAGTTTCTGGCCCGGGTGACCTTATGGAAATATCTCGGCATCGCCCCGCGCCATATCAAGGAAGCAGAGCAGGATTCACAATGAGTGAACACAAGAAACTGACGCTTTGCGTGTTCATTGACGCCCTCGGTTGGGAATTAATCCGGCGTCATGCTTTTCTTGATGACATCATGAAGGTGAAAGCCCCGCTCGGAACCATTTTCGGCTATAGTTCGACCTGCGATCCGACGATCCTCACTGGGGTTCTCCCCCGGGAACACGGGCACTTCACCTTTTTCGCCTACCGACCGGAAAAGTCCCCCTTTGGTTGGTATAAGTATTTCGGACTGCTTCCTAAGTCGATCATGGAACGGGGCCGGGTGCGCTCCAAATTCAGCCGAATCATGAAACGGGTTCACGGCTTCACCGGCTATTTTCAGCTGTACAACATGCCCTTCCGCTATCTCAATCTCTTCGACTACATGGAGCGGCACAATATTTTCGAGCCAGGCGGTATCAACGGAGGACAGGCTACCATTTTCGATTATCTCCGGAAAAATCGCATTCCTTATTGCCGACCGGAAGGCTACAACGAGGCGGAAAGTGTTGCCGAGGTGGAAGCGGCCATCACCGAAGGCTCAATCCGTTTCTCTTATCTGTTCCTAGGGCGTCTGGATGGATTATTGCATGAGTTTGGCACCCAGGCTCCGGTCATCGGGGAGCATTTGGCGTGGTATGACAAGCAGATTCGCAACCTTTACAACGTCGCTTGTCAAAAATACGACAGCGTCCGCCTCATGGTGTTTTCCGATCATGGCATGTCTGACATCCATTCCGTGTCCGACGTCAAAGGGCGTATCGATGCTTTGGGTTTGACGTTTGGAGAGGACTACGCCGCCGTGTACGATTCGACGATGGCGCGTTTCTGGTTTCTGAAACCGGGGAGCCGCGAACGCATCGAGTCCGTGCTGGCTGAAATACCGGATGGTCGCCTTATGCCGTCTGATGAACTTGCGGACTACGGGTGCGATTTCCCCGGAAACACTTACGGCGAAACCTTCTTCCTCATGAATCCCGGGGTTCTCTTGTGTCCTAGCCACATGGGCATCAAGCCTCTGGCGGGCATGCACGGATACGCGCCGCAGCATCCCGATTCGGTGGCCTCGTTCATGACCAACGAACCGTTGGAACCCATGCCAAATCGCCTTGAGAATCTGTATGTCCTCATGCGCGGAGAGACTCCGGAGAATCCCGATTGATCGAGACCAAGCACATCATTTTCTTCTTGGGTAGCGCTGTTTGCGTGCCCGCCGGTGTCATGCTTTCGCTTAATTTCGCGTGGTTTCTCGATTTTGTATTCATGCTTATGGTCTTTGGAACCGCGCAGCCTGAGACCCTCTTCGGTCTGTCTACGGACATCAACTTTCTAAGTTTGGAATGGTATCGCGGCAGCACCCGGGGTGTTGAGATATCCTACCTCGACCTGCTGGCCATCGTCCTGCTTATAAGCAGCCTGCTGGTGCGCGGTCGCGAAGGTCGTCGCATGTACTGGCCGCCCCTACTGGGCTTCCTGCTGGCCTTTTTCGCTTGGGCGTTGGTGAATCTTGTGGTCTTCAGCGACCCGAAGATATTTGGCATTTTCGAGGTCACGAAGATTGCCCGGGGAATCCTGCTGTTTGTCTCAGTGATCGCCTATGTGCGGACACCGCGCCAACTGCATTGTTTCCTCTACGCCCTGATCGCCGCAGTGGGATATGAGGCCTACATATGCCTTTTGCATCGGTATGTCTATGGCCTCGTCCGCATTCGCGGGACCTTTCCCCATCCTAACAGTCTCTCCATGTATTCACTCCAGACCGTGCCCATTTTCATTGCCGCGATTTTTTCGAATGGAATTTCCACCCCCGTGCGAGCGGCGAGCATCATGGCCTATACCGCTGCCGCCGGGTGTGTGCTGCTCA
>CAIZGN010000672.1 GCA_903932505.1 Candidatus Hydrogenedentota bacterium | reverse complement strand
GCCGTAGCAGTAGAGCATGCCGTTGGCGCTGGTGACGGCCCCTTGGCCTACCCCTTCGCTTTCATAGCACACCGTTCCATCCTTCAAGGCGAGACAAATCCATTTCCCCTTCGCGTTGCTGCCGTAAATATGCCCATCAAGAAGCACCAAGCCGCCATGCGACGCATTCAGGATGGTGTCTGTCCATTGCAGGGTGGCACTGCGTCCATCAGGCGCCAAGGCGAACATTTGTCCGCCCTTGCCGTGACCACTGGTGACGTAGAGGCAACCCTCGGCATACACGGGCGTGATGGCATGATTCTGATCGACCTCGGCTTCGTCCATGGGCTGACGCCAGAGGGTTTTGCCGGTTGCCGGGTCGAGCGCGACAAGGCTCTTGGCGGTCAAGGTGACTAGCAAGCATGTGCCGCCCCGCTCAATGAGTACGGGGGAACAGTAGGCCGACATTTCGCTGAATCCGGGGGTGTTCCATAGGGTTTTCCCAGTTGCGACATCAAGCGCGAGTAGTGCCGCGTCTTTGCCGCCCGGTGTGCAGAAAACCTTCCCGGCATCGACCAGCAGCGACTCGTTGAAGCCCATTTTCGGCGTTTCCGCACCTGTTTCCGGCACCACCGGACGAGACCATTGCACAGCCCCGGTCTTTGCATCGAGACAGACCACGGTGCCAACGCCACTCATCAGAAAGACCCGCGATCCTTCGACCGTGGCAGTACCGCGCGGTCCCGGATAGCTCCCCGTCCACTCCGGCCCATAGGCTTGCCGCCAGCGGAGTTTTCCGTCCAGATCAAAGCAGAACAGCACCCCCTCCTGCCCACCCTCGGGCATGCCGGTGACGTAGACAAGGCCGTTCGCGATGGCGGCCGACGAGAAGCCCGCGCCCAGTTCCTCGGTTGTCCACAGCGGCTTTAAGCCCTCGGTGGGCCAGGTCTGCAGGAGACCCGTTTCCGGGGAACAGCCGTCACGATGCGCCCCTCGGAATTGGGGCCAGTCCTCGCATGCGGATGAAAGCGCGATGGAGAACACGATGCAAGTGACGAGAAAAAGTGAGGCGGCATTCCTGCCGCACGTATCCTTGATACGATTGCAGCCCACAACCCTGCTTCCTATTGTTACAACGAACGACCTCATGGTGGTGATACCTATTGCCCACGCGGCAATCCAAGTTTTTCCATTTTGTAGCGCACTTGGTCGCGGGTCAGCCCAAGCAATTCGGCGGCGCGACTCTGGTTGCCGCCTGTGCGCTCCAGCGCCTGTTCCAGCAGGGATTGCTGCACGGATTCCAGATTGCAGCCACTTTCCGGCAGTTGAAAGGGATGCTGTTCACGGTTCCAAGGTGTGACTCCGGCGGATCCGAGCCCAAGGTCATCCGCGCTAATCCAAGGTCCCGGCGACAAGAGCACTGCGCGCTCGATGACATTGCGGATCTCGCGCACATTGCCGGGCCAGGCATAGGTTTGCATGGCAACCAATGCCTCCGGCGCAATTCCCTCGATGTTGCGATCCATTTGCTTGTTGTACACCGCCAGAAAATGTCCGGCCAACACTGTCACGTCCCCGACGCGCTCCCGCAGTGCAGGCAGACGCACCGGGACGGTGCTCAGACGATAGTAGAGGTCCTCCCGGAAGGCTTTCTCTTCGACCATTTTCGGCAGGTCTCTGTGGGTGGCGGCAATCACGCGGCAATCGACACGGATGTCTGCGGTGCCGCCGATGCGCCGGAAGGCCTTCTCCTCCAAGACCCGGAGCAGCTTCGCCTGAAGGTTTAACGGCATATCGCCGATTTCGTCCAGGAAAATGGTGCCGCGGTGGCCCATTTCAAAGAAACCGGCTTTGCGTCCCGAGGCCCCGGTGAAGGCCCCTTCCTCGTGGCCAAAGAGCTCGGATTCGATGAGGGATTCCGGCATGGCGGTGCAGGTGATGTTCATGAAGGGCTGTTGGGCGCGGGCTGATTCGTAGTGAATCGCGCGGGCCACCATGTCCTTGCCCACACCGGTCTCCCCGAGCAGCAGAACGGTGGAATCGGCGGAGGCCACCCGGTGAACAATGTCCTTGACGCGCCCCCATGCCTCGCTGTCGCCCACGAGGGCATCGAGACCAAAATCGCGCTTCTTCTCCTCCAGCCCGGTGCGCACCACATGCCGCAAGCTATGCGTTTCGACCGCACGTTTCACTGTCATGGATATATCATCGAGGTTGAAGGGCTTGCTGATGTAGTCGAAGGCCCCTTCCTTCATGGCCTCGACCGCGTTGTCGACCGAGGAGTGCGCCGTGATGATCACCACCATCATCATCTCCGGCTGAATGCTGGCGGCCGCACGCAACAGATCTAAGCCGGTTCCGTCCGGCAATTTGAGGTCGAACAAGGCGACATCGAAAGGCTGGCGCTTGAGGAGTGCTTCGGCCGCACGCACGGTCCCCGCCTCTTCCGTGGTGCATGCATCGGCGACAAGGCGTTCGCGCAGGGACCATCGAATGAGTTTTTCATCGTCCACGATCAACACACGCGCAGGCATGAAGCTATCTTCCTCTCAGGGGTGCGCAGCCGGTGCGCACCGATTCAGCGTACTTTCCGGTAGGCCAAGATCAATGCCTCGGGGCGTTCCTTCATGGTCACCGGCAGACCCTGGCTCATGAGGGCCTCGCCGCTCAAGGTGATGGTTTCGCTGGTCATTACGTTGGTCAGAGCATACTGCGCGGCGGGGTCGAGGCCTTTGAGCAGCAAGGCCGCCCCGGTGAAGACACTTTCCGCGCGGCGGAAAATCTGCACCACGCCTTCCCCCATTTCCGGGCGGTCGAACTGCCACGCGATCCACGCATCCTTGTCGAGCGTGTATTTCGTCAGCGGATAGAAGTCGCCGTAGTAATTCGCGTTGATTCCGCGCCAGGCCGAGAATAGTTGGCGCAGGGCGGTGTAGTCGATGTCTTTCACGCGGAAATCGATACCGCAGTTGATGCTGGGTGCCACGTTGCTCCAGAAAGCGTAGGGCTGCACGGGGGTGCGGCCGTTGCCGTAGTAGGGCGCGTCCACACAGGCGACGGTGCCGGTGCCGTGGAACGGCAACCACAGGGAAATTCCGTAGGTCATGCCCTGATGGCCGTTCGGCTCAAAGGCATAGTCGCTGCGCCACAGGGGCACGGCTCGCCGCATGGTTTCTAGATCATTTCGCCGTCCGCCGGACGCGCAGGAGTCGATGAGCATGTCGGGATGCCGACGGCGCAGTTCGTCCCAATAGGCAAGATAGCCGGTCACATGCTTGATCTCTGTGATGCCCTGTCGGTCTTCGGTATCGTTCTTGCGCCAGAACGAAAGGGGATCCATGTTGAAATCCTGCCGGTAGAGGTCAATACCCTGTTCGGTCAACAGGGTGTCCACATGATTGGTGAGCCACTCACGAGCGGCGTCGTCGCCAAGGTTCAGCAAGCCACCCTTGTCCCCGCCCAGAATCCATTCGGGATGGTTCTGCGTCAACCAGGTGCCTTCAGCCACGCGCTCCGGTTCGAACCAGACCAGAATCTTGACGTTGTTTTCGTGTGCATGTTTGCTGATGGGTTTCAAGCCTTCGGGAAAGCGCGCGGGATCCACTTCCCAAGTGCCCACCTGCGGCCAGCCGGTCTGCTGGATATACCAGCCTGCATCCATCCACCAATAGTCGATCTTGATGGATTCCTCCTTGTAGCGGTCGATGAACATGAGTTGGGTGTCTGTGTTGGCCTTAATCATTTCCTCGTAGGCGCGAGAACTGCAGCCTTCGACCATCGGCGCGGGCAGTTGTCCGCCGGGCTTTGGCATGCTGTGCGCCATCATCCAGCGTCGCCAGATGTTCTGCGAGCGGTTCCAGTCCCCTTTCCAGAATTGGAGGGCAATCAAGGGCGAGCGCACCTCCTCGCCGGGCAACAGTTTGAAGTGGGTAAGTTCCTGTCCGGCCACGAGGCGCAGGCCCTTCGCCTCGTCCCGCTTGAATTCGGCGGACCATTGTCCCGGCCAGCCCACGACCGCGATCAATCCGTCGCGGACGGTCGATTCGATGTTGAAGTAGGACCAGTCGGTGTTGGTGGGACGTCCACCGGCCGCGCCGATGCGCTTGGAGGATTTGGCTTCCAGTTTAGTTTCGAGAGGCCCATAGTCGGAGCCGTTTGCGGGAGATCCGATATTGTGATGCAGCAGAAACTCGCCAGTGTCGCCGCGTTCCATCCCCAGATCCAGCGCTTGAATCCCCTCAATAATCGGGGTGTCCTGAGTGCCGGTGTTTTTGAAGTAGAGGGTCCATTCGACCGTTGGGAAATCGAGATATTCAATCGCCACACACCGAAGCTCCAAGGCGGTCTTGGGGTCGGTGTAGGTCACCACATGCTGTGTGCGTACGGCATCGAGCGCGACGGCGGTACGGGTACAGGTCCACGTTGGCAGCAGCTCCGCGGAGGGTCGTCCATCGTAGACGAACGAAAACGGGGCTTTCCCCGGTTCGAGCAACACCGGACTTCCGGCCATGGGTAATTCGTCAAGGTATAATTCCTTGCCACTGGCGAGGCGCACCTTGGCCTCGGCCCAATCCCCTTGGTCGCACGAGATGCCATCCCCCCCATCGCTCATGTTCAGCGTGATTTCGCTAACACTTCCGAGCTCGACCGATACCGGCACCCCCGCCTGTCCGCCTCGCAGTAGCCCCGACTCATAAAGGTTCTTGTCGCCCGCCGTCACGGAAAATACAACGCTTCCTTTCCCCCCGGCGGTGTTGTCGTTGTTGTCCACGCCAACCACGGCGGAGAAGGCGACGGCTGGTTCCGGCAGGCGCACGACAATCTTGCTCACCGCGTGCACATAGAGGCCGCGTGTGTGCGCGACATCCCCCAGGTGCATTGGCTTGCCAAAACGACTGTTCTTTTGCGCCGGGTTGTGGTTCGCGATGACTTCGAGACCCGGCACCGGAATGGCGTCGTTCGCCCCCGCAAATTTGACCTGCGCCCACTGATGGGACGCGGCCAATTCATCGGGAGAGGGCGAAACAGCCCATGCCACACTGAAAACACCAGCGAACACCAACCCCAGTATCAAACGATATCCCCAGTGTTTCATGACGTATTTCTCCTCTTTGGAACAGATGCTTGCGATGCCGCTACCGCGCTGCGGAACTCTTGATGATGAAACCACCGGATTTCTCATCGCTTTCCAGCTTGAGGATGCCAGCGGCCTCCGCCTCTTCGAGCAATTGACCGAAGGAACGGAAGCCGTAGTGCGCCTCGCTGAAACCGGGTTTCTGGCGTTTTAACGTTTGTTTCACCATGGAGCCCCAGATGCGCTCCTCCTCGCCACGCTCCTCAACGAGGGCTTCGTAGGTCTCGACAATGAGATTCCACGCCTCCTGCTTTTTGTCCTCAACGGGGGACGGTGGCGGGGCCGCGACCGCTTTGCCCTTAGGTCCGGGTGCGGGCTTTCGGGCGGGGGGGGCGGCGGCGACTTTGGGACGCGGACGCTGTACGCGGACAATATCATCGTAAGTGATGAACTCGTCGCAATTCGCAATAAGAAGATCAGACGTTGAGTTTTTGACGCCCACGCCGATGACGGTTTTGTTGTTCTCGCGCAGTTTGCTGACGAGGGGGGAAAAGTCGGAATCGCCGCTGATGATCACGAAGGTGTCCACATGGGCTTTCGTGTAGCACAGGTCAAGTGCGTCGACCACCATGCGGATGTCGGCGGAGTTTTTGCCCGATTGGCGCACATGCGGTATTTCGATGAGTTCGAAGGAGGCCTCGTGCATCGAAGCCTTGTATTCCTTGTAGCGGGCCCAGTCGCAGTAG
>CAIZGN010000671.1 GCA_903932505.1 Candidatus Hydrogenedentota bacterium | reverse complement strand
CGGACCCGTATGTACCGCATCGTATTCGCCACGTTTGTGTGGATCTTGTTCCAGCCGGGTGTTTTCGCCCAAGCGCCGAGTGCCGAGGCCATGCCCTCCGGCGCGAACACCTGCGGCAAGTGCCATGTACTCCCCGCGCCGACGGAGGAGAGTCATGAGCTGTTGCCCTGTATGCGGCATCAGGACGGAAACGCCTCCGCGCATCCCGTCTCCGAGGCACCCGACTATTTCATCATTGACAAGTTGGTGGATATCTACACGCCGGTTGTTTTTCCGCATAAACTTCACGCCAGCATGTCGGATATGGGTCTGGGCTGTTCGACCTGCCATCACCATTCCGAAGAGGGCAAGAAGATCCCCAAGTGCGAGGAATGTCACGACCGGGCCTCCAATCAGGACAATCTTGAAAAGCCGGGTCTCAAGGGTGCCTATCACCGTCAGTGTCTGGGGTGTCACCGGGAATGGAGTCAGGATACCCAGTGCAGTATCTGCCATCCCAAGCGCGATCCGAACCATCCCATGGAATTGCCGAAGACCCCGGGCGACATTACCGGACGTTTGCATCCCAATGTGGAAATACCGGATGTGCGGGTGTATAAAAATCCCGGTCTGGACGCCGAGATGGCCGTGGTGAGCTTTCACCACAAGGATCACGTTGAGAAATTCGGGCGCAAATGTGCCGAATGCCATCGCAAATGGGACTGCACGCTGTGTCACAAGGACAAGGCTGCCACGACGGAAGTGGCTGCCAAGCGGCGTTTTGAAGAGGCCGGATTCCATGAGGCGTGCAGCATTTGCCACAAGGACAAGGTCGATAACGACTGCGCTTTTTGCCATGACGGTAAGGAACGCCCCGCTTTCAGTCATGAGCGCCGCACCGGATTTGCGCTGCGCCCCTATCACGAAATAAAGGGTTGCGCCGCGTGTCATAAGCAGCGTGGCGTGTTCACCGGACTTGATCGGAAATGCGAGAGTTGCCATACCGGCGACCAGTGGCCTCCGAAGAAATTTGATCATACCCAGATCGGTTTGACCTTGGATGAAACGCATGCTGCGTTGGAATGCACCGATTGCCACGCGAAGGGCTTGTCCGAGAAGCGGACATGCGATGCCTGTCACGATGACAAGCGCGAGTCATTCCCGGTTCCTGCGGAGAAGCCAAAGGAAGGCGAGGCGGTTGCCACACCGGCAGCCCCTGCGGAGCCAACTGCCGCACCAGCGACACCGGCGGTCGCAGCACCGCCTGCTGCGAAAGTCAAGGAGCCTGCGGCGGCTCCTCCGGCTGCGCCGTCAGGCACGTAATCGTCTGCCAACCCGGCCCCAAAGCAACCGCGTCATATGCTCGAATAGTGGGCTTGGTCTTTCGCGCGCGGGATTCGTCTTTGACTTGTCCCGCGCGCGCACCGTATCATAGCCGTTCTTTCCGGTGTACGAACATTTTTCGGGCGTGTCTCTATGTCTAAAATAATAGCTGTGGCCAATCAAAAGGGCGGGGTGGGAAAAACAACCACCGCCGTGAATCTTTCGGCGTGTTTGGCCGCCGCCGGGCATCGTGTGCTTCTGGTTGACCTTGACCCTCAGGGCAACGCCACCCAGGGCATCGGCTTGGACAAAAATGCGCTGTCGGCGACCATCTACGATGTTCTGATTGGGGGTCGTCCCCTGCATGAGGCCATTGTGCCCACGGGCATGGAGCTGTTTGATGCTGTCCCCACGAACCGCGAGTTGGCGGGGGCGGAGATTGAACTGATCAACGAGGAAGAACGCGAGATGCGCCTGCGGCGTGCCTTGGGTGAGGCCCGCGATGGTTATGACTATGTGTTCATCGATTGCCCGCCATCGCTGAGCTTGCTCACGGTTAACGGGTTGGTAGCGGCGGAGCAGGTGTTGATCACCTTGCAATGCGAATACTATGCGCTGGAAGGATTGAGCGAATTGTTGCAGACGGTGATTCGTGTGCGTGACCGCCTCAATCCCGGTTTGTCCGTGCTGGGGGTGGCATTGACGATGTTCCAAAACACGAACTTGAGCCGACAGGTGCTTGATGACGTTCGCAATCACTTGGGGAACAAGGTGTTCAACACTGTGATCCCGCGCAATGTCACTTTGAGCGAAGCTCCCAGTTTCGGGAAGCCCGTTATTTATTACGATATGCGCAGTGCAGGTGCTCAAGCCTACCTCGCCCTTGCCCAGGAGGTTGTCGGCCGTGGTTAATGCGAAGAAGAAAGGTCTGGGAAAGGGGCTTGGTGCCTTGCTGGGGGGAGGTGCTTCGGCGCTTGAGGCGAAGCCTGCCACGCTGACCACAGCCTCCCTCGGTGAAGCTCTTCCAGACGGTGCGCGTCTGCTGTATCTTGACCCGCGCGACCTTCGTCCCAATCCAAAACAGCCCCGGCGCGTGTTCAATGAAGAGGCGCTTGAAGAACTGGCCGCTTCCATACAGCACGATGGCGTGCAGGAGCCGGTGCTTGTGCGTGAGGCGGGTGGTGGCTTTGAGTTGATCAGTGGCGAACGTCGGGTTCGTGCGAGCATTCTCGCGGGCCTCGACAAAGTGCCGGCGGTATGCCGACCGGTTTCTGATCGCGACATGCTCAAGCTCGGCCTTATCGAGAACATCCAGCGGGAGGATCTGAACGCCATCGAACTGGCGCAGGCCTATCGTGACCTTATCAGCCAGTTCGGTTGGACCCAGGAAGAGTTGTCCACCGAAGTGGGGAAGAAGCGGGCCACGGTGACCAACATGCTTCGGCTGTTGAGTCTTCCCGACGCGGTGCAGGATCTGGTGGGGGATGGATCGCTCAGCATGGGGCATGCGCGGGCCATTCTGGCCATTGAACAACCACAGGCTCAGGCGGCGGCGGCGCGTAAGGTGATCCGCGAGGGGCTGTCGGTTCGGCAGACCGAGCAACTTGCCGCACGCACCAAAACGCTCCCGAAGAAAGAAAAATCGGTGGCGGACATTCAGCTGAGCCATCTTGAGGATGATTTGCGGCGCAGTTTGGGTACCCGCGTGAGACTGACTGCGCACGAGGATGGACGGGGCAAGATCGAGATAGAATTCTTTTCCGCGGACGAACGCGAACGCCTGCTGGACCTGCTCCGTGGGAAAACGTCCATGAAAAACAGCGCCGGACTCTAGGAAGAGACCCCGAGCGCGGGAAAGGGACACTATGACGATGAGCGAGTTATATTACATCCTTTTTGGCCTCGGCACGACCTGGGCTTATTCGGAGATGAAGCGATCCGTGTTCAGCGCACCGTTGACGCTCGTACTGGTTTTTCTCGCCTGGCCGGCGGTGCTCATGTATCTGCTCATACAGGTTTTGAAGATATATATCCGAAAGAATGCCGACTAGGAAAGCCTCATGATCGACATAAAATTATTGCGCAGTGAGCCGGACGCTGTATTGGTTGCGCTCGGGAAACGCCACAGCAACATTGACCTGACTCCGATCCTCGCGGCCGATGCGCAACGTCGCAAGCTCGTCTATGAAATGGAGCAATTGCGTGCGGGCCAGAATCAGGTGAGCGAGGAAATTGGGCGCAAGAAGAAGGTGAAAGAAGACGCCTCTGATGCGATCGAGGCCATGCGGGTGATCAAGGACGAAATCTCCGCCATCGAGGAACAGGTGCGCGTGGTGGATGGAGAATTGGCGCAGTATTTGCTGACGCTTCCCAATATGCCCGCCGCCGATGTGCCCGAGGGCAAGGATGAGAAGGACAACCGTGTAGAACGGCAGTGGGGCGAGGTTCCTCTGTTCGATTTTGAACCCAAGGATCATATCGCCCTGGGCGAGTCGCTTGGAATCCTCGACTTTGATTGTGCGGCCAAAATTACCGGTGCGCGTTTTTGTCTTTCCAAGGGGCCGGCCGCCCGTCTTGAGCGAGCCCTCATTAATTTCATGTTAGACATCCACACCGGAGAGCATGGCTACATCGAGGTGCTGCCTCCTTTCATGGTGAACTCGGCCAGCATGCAGGGGACGGGGCAATTGCCAAAATTTGCTGCCGACCTGTTCCGCTTGGAAGGTACCGATTACTGGTTGATTCCCACTGCCGAAGTGCCGGTGACCAATATCCATCGGGATGAAATCCTGCCTGAAGAATGTCTGCCCGTTTGCTATGTGGCGTACACGCCCTGTTTTCGGAGTGAGGCCGGTTCGTATGGCAAGGACACGCGGGGCATGATTCGCCAGCATCAGTTCAACAAGATCGAGTTGGTGAAGTTCACCACGCCGGAGAGCGCCTGCGAGGAACATGAAAAGCTGACCCGAAACGCGGAAACGATTCTGCAGCGGCTCGGATTGCCGTATCAGGTTGTGACGTTGAGCACCGGGGATCTCGGATTCTCGGCCGCTAAGACCTATGATTTGGAAGTGTGGTTGCCAGGGCAGAATGCGTACCGTGAAATCAGTTCTTGCTCGAATTTCAGCGACTTTCAGGCGCGGCGGGCCAACATCCGTTTCAAGCGGGGGAAAAAGCCGGAGTTCGTTCACACCCTGAACGGTTCCGGTCTCGCGGTGGGCCGCACCTTCATTGCGGTCTTGGAGAATTATCAGCAAGCGGATGGTTCTGTAGTCATCCCTGAAGTGCTCAGGCCCTATATGGGCGGATTGGAGCGGATCACGCCGATTCGCTAGCACCGCGACTCATAGCGCGGCATCGCAGGAGCACATCGATGGAAGAGCTATTCATACAGGCCGCGCAGGTGTTGGCGCAACGGGGAAATGCCATCGCTGTGACGGGGGCGGGTGTATCGGTCGATAGCGGTATCCCCGATTTTCGCAGCGCGAGCGGCATCTGGTCGCGCTATGACCCTCAGGAATACGCCACCTTGGATGCCTTCGAGGCAGACCCCGACCGTGTTTGGGAAATGTGGTATGACTTGGGGGAGAGCCTCTCTGGTGCCAAGCCCAATGCGGGGCACTATGCGTTGGCCGAACTGGAGCGCCTGGGCCTGCTTCGCACCATCATCACCCAAAACATCGACAATCTCCACACGGAGGCGGGCAGCGTTTCAGTGGTTGAGTATCATGGTAACGGGCATTGGGTTCGATGCCCTGCCTGCGCTGATGTGCATCCCTTCTCCCTCGACCAGCGAATGGGTGGGGCGCCGCGATGCGCGTGTGGTTCGGCCATGAAGCCGGACGTTGTATTGTTCGGGGAAATCATCCCCCCTTCGGCGCTTGCGCGGGCGAATGCCGCAGCCATGTCGTGTGACACCGTGATTATCGTGGGGACATCCGCCACGGTCTACCCCGCCGCACAAATCCCTTTCACTGCGAAAGAGCACGGGGCCTGCATCATCGAATGCAATATCGAACGCACCGAATTCACCGACTCCATCACGGATTTCTTTTTGCAGGGGCCAGCGGCGCAGACATTACCTGAGCTCGTACGCCGGATTGGTGAGGTGGAACTCTGAGCATCCCGCTCTGCGGTCAAATCTATGTCTGAATTTGCTTTGCATCCCAGGTATGCACGGGGGTACTATACGGATAAGGATTAACCGAAAGGGAATGGAAATGCGTATGGAGGTAGACGACAGGCGGCGCTATCCGAGAAGCCGACGCGGCGTGCAGGCCGTCATCGACGAGTCGGGCCCGGGTGTGCTGAATCATGTGGACAATATCAGCGCGAACGGCGTGTTGTGTCATACCATCAGGCCTGTGCCCCTGATGACGCGCATGCGAATTCATATTGAGTTGCCCATGCCCGGCAACCATCGGGTTGATGCTGAGGGTATCGTGGTTCGTTGTGACCCGGACGAGCATGGCGATGACCACTTCCGGGTGGCCATACTTTTCTCCCGGCTGGATGAGGAATCCCAAGAGTCGATACAGCTTTTTGTGGATCATGATCTTGAAGATGACGTGAAGGACGAAGCGTGACCGTGGCCGACAAAGCGGTCGAAACAGCAGACACGCGGCTCATGCGTGTGATGCTCTACGGGGCAGAGGCCCATCTGCTTATTCCGGAAATTGAGAGCCACTCCAATTTGGAAATAGTGACCGATGAACCGGATATCATCATCTGCTATGGGGGTGACGGCACTCTGCTCCACGCCGAACTTGAGTGGCCGGGCCATCCCAAAGTTCCTGTGCTGCACAGTCAGCGTGGCTATCGTTGCATCCCTCATCCCCCCTCGCAGGTCATTGCTGGCCTGGCCCAAGGGCGTCTGCTTCGTAATTTCTACACCAAGCTCGATTGCACCGTTTTTCGTGGACAGGCGGGTGCGCAGCAGTTCACCGCTTTGAACGAGGTCAATGTGCACATGGGGCGCATCAACAGCGCGGTGCGATTTGATCTTTCCATCAATGGACAGCCGTTCGAGGAGGGGCGAGAAATCCTTGGGGATGGGTTTGTCGTTTGCACCCCCTTCGGCAGCACCGCCTATTTCAGCGCCATCACCCATGTGGTTTTCTATGAGGGCATTGGCTTGGCTTTCAAGGCCACCAATGAGCATATCAACAACATGGTGCTCCCTGAATCGTATACCGTTCGACTGCGGATTACTCGTGGCCCCGCGGTATTGGCCCATGACTCTGCGCTTGCCTATGTGCAGTTGCG